>CAZEYH010000007.1:0-12938 GCA_964515895.1 uncultured Clostridiaceae bacterium
ACCCTTTAAGATTTCTTAGGGAAAGAGAGATTGTCCATTTCCAGAGGTTTGGAGAGGCATTGAGAATAGTACAGGAATATTTAGATAGACAGAAATGTTTCCCTGTTGTTAAAGCACCGGATATGGCATAACTAATAGCAACCACCCGTCTATCAGCAGCGGGTGGTTTATTCTTGCTAACTTTACTATAACATAAGTTTCTTCAGAGATTTCCAAATTATTTATCTACTAATTTATTTATCTAATAACCTAAAATATATTCCTTTACCTTCATTACTGCACTTTCTACCAACTGAGGTAATGAATCACTTCTAACACCTATTATTTCAATACCGCATTTGTTTAAAGGTATTAATATCTTTATTGCAGCGCTTTCTGAAATAGCTCGTGCCATTTCGGGTGTTAATTCACCCATCATTGAATTTGCAACAATTATGCCGATTGGTCCAATAATAATGTCAACTTTTTCTGAATTAAAAACTATAGCATTCTCTCCTGTAGCACCCTCATCTGCACCTGCTTTTAGCATTAATATAGTAGCGGCTGAATTAGTACCCAATGCAATTATATTTACATTTTTAGATAACTCTTTTCGTAATCTCTCAACTATAACTTTTCCAATACCGCCACCCTGTCCATCTATAACTGCAATTCTCATATTATTCCCCCATCTTCATTACTTTTTTTACATCTTTCATTCGCATTCATATTACATCACTTATCATTTATTGTCTATTGGAGTTAATTTTCATTGCAGTCTATTTTCTATTTTAGTGCCTTTAATATTCCATTTCTTATTGCTTCCGCAGCTTTCTGCCTGTACGAATCTGAAGCTAAGTTTTTTAACTCATTTTTGTTGCTCATATAGCCTACTTCAACAAGTGCAGTAGGAACTTTTGAGGTACGTAATACTGCAAGGTCTGTTCTTACAATAGTTCCGATACTTCTTGATCCCAAATAGCTTGATACTTCCTTTTGCATAATAGAAGCTAGATTTCTATTTGATATGTTTTTAAATGTATAAGGATAATAAAGGGTCATTGTACCTGTTGTGCTAGGGGTATAGGCATTATTATGTATGCTTATAAGAATATCTGCATTTACCCGGCTTGCAAGGGCAGATCTATCATAAAGTCCTACATAGCTGTCATTGTTTCTTGTCATATATGTAGTTATGCCTTCCGCCTTTAAGAGAGTTTGTAGCCTTTTTGCAATATCCAGGTTTAAATCTTTTTCCTTGATTCCGCCATAAACCGCACCTGTTTCTCTTCCACCATGTCCCGGATCTATAACAACCACATATTGTCTTCCTCCTCTTGATGGGAACTGGTTTCCTCTTCCACCTACGTATACAGCCCTATTATTGCCATCCCAGCTTACTTCGGTTTTTAATGTCTCAGCAACAAATCTTACCGGAGCCATTACAGTACCTCTTACAAGTATGGGAGGTACTTCTAATTTTGTTGGCACATTGTTTACTATGGCATTGTTATGTCCAATTGTCATACTTATTACAGTACTGCCCTTTATTATGTTAAACATTCCTTTTTGAGGATACCAGTCTACCCTAGCACCAATATCTTTAAATACTGTTCTGGCAGGAGCTAATATTCTGCCATTAATAGCTACCGGTTCCCTTTCTAAGGCAACACTATTTCCATTTACAAAGAAATTTACATTGGCAATTACCATATCAGTTTCAGACGTCATTGCATTAACAGGGACTGCAAATAAAGTAAAAATAATGCTAATAACTACTAGTAAAATCAATTTTTTCATGTTACCATGATACCTCCTAAATAGATATAGTTTACATAATAATTCTACACTAAAAACAAATATCCTTTATGTAATTTCTTACAATTCTGAGGTGCCACGGCTTACATTTAGTATGTTCTTGTTGTGTCGTTATAGAAAACGTCTTAATTTTTGCCTATAGTATTGAATAAACAATGTATATACATAATCGTATATGATAAATATAACTTCAAGAAGTATTATTACTGCCCAAAGAGGAAACTTAATATTATTTATAGTTATACCCTTAGCAATTATCTCTTTAAGTAGTATTATGGCAATAGCTAAACATGCATTGAAATAAGTGTATTTTAGAATATATTCCAACACAATATTGTTAAACCTTTCTATATAGTATTTTAATATACCATATACTCCAAAAAAAACAGTATATGGAATTATTCTAATTTTATTAGGTATCATAATATAAGCTAGAAGGTTTGTAATGATAAAAAAAACCCATCCGGGTTTTGTGCCATATTCCATAATAATTACAGAAACAAAAAATGAACTTAAAACATAAAAGGATAGCTTACCGGTAGGCATTATTGTTGCAAAAAGGAGACATAAGACAACTATTGCAGACATGATTCCACTTAGAGCTATCTTTTTTGTATTATTTCTCATTACAACCCCTCTAATCGTATACTTATGTTAATTTGTTCAACGGCATTCAGCAGCATGGTATTAAATCTCCTCCCATACATTCGCAACAGCAGTCAGAACACCATAGACATTGACAAAAAGTACACATGTCAATATCATTACTGCTACGTCCTGTACGGTAGCCTCCACCCCTATAGTTTCTATAAACCATATTCATTCTATTTAAAGCTTCCCTATATTCAACATTGCCCGGTTCCATATTTACAGCAGTCTGAATATGAGTATAGGCATCGTCATACCATCCTCTTCTGGAAAATATCAACCCTTTCAGATAATACCATTCAGCATTCCGGTTGGCTATGCTGTCTAATATTTCTTCAGCCATACGTATATTTCCATTGTTAATATGAACACGTATATTATTATAGTTACCTGTATTATGGTAACTAGTGTTCCCGGTTCTATAATTACTATAGCTATGATCCCTAGAAGATCTACCGGTTCCCTGCTTCATCAGGTGCTCATATGCTTCATTTACTTCTCTTAATTTCTCTTCAGCTAATTTTGCCAGGGGGTTATCTCTGTATTGGTCAGGATGATATTTCTTTACCAATTCTCTGTATGCTCTTTTTATTTCTTCCTCACTGGCACCTTCTTTTACTCCTAATACCTCATATGGATTCAACTTCTTTACAACTCCCTACTCCTAGAATTTTTTCAGTTTTCTTGTACATGCCCAAGTAAATAATGTTTTCTAATAAGCCCTTGACATTTTTCGTATAAAGCAATTCATAAGCTTTTCCTATCTGATCTAATGAGTATATTAAGCTAAACTCAACCCTGTTTTTTATTTGATCTTTTAATTGGTTTATTTCTTCATTTTTTAAATTTTCTTTGCACAAAAAAGGGTTATACCTATTGTACTTTGCATCATCTTCTATATCATCAAAGGCATCTAGTAAATAAATCCATTTTCCTAAATTATAACCTATCCAACGAATAGTTTTTTCTATATTTTCATCTTTACACAGAGGGTTATATGCTACTACTTCTTCCATTATCTTGGCAAAAGGTTCTGCTGCCATATCCATTGAAGTACACCTATTCTCCTCCAGCTCAGTTAATTCCTTTAATCTTTGTTCAATTATATCACATTTTTCTCGGTATTTCTTTCTTAATTTTTTATAAATTGGTCTTAAAATCGCAGTTCCGGTTTTTGCTATAATTGAACCATCATCTATTTTATTATCTTCTAAATTAAAATATGAAAGTATTATATTAATATCTGCTGAATAATCAATTATCTCATTTTTTATAACAATATGTCTTTTTTTTATAGGATGAACTATACATCTTTCTCTATTAACTTCAAGATTTTTATCTTCTAGCGACCATAAAAGAATTGCAAGAAATGCAGAATCATAGCTAAGGGTAAGACGGGGAATAATGCCATGCCTTCTCCCTATTGATTTGCAAACTCCGCAATAAAAAGCTTTAAATACTTCGTATTCTTTTATCTTTAATTCCGGTTTATCCGGCATTATATAGCCAAACAATCAAATCATCCTTTAAGGAAAATTATATTTCAATTTTTATATTCATTATATATAATATACTATATCAGTCAACAAATTTACAGTAAAAAAATACAGTAAAAAAGGAAGTATGTTGGATATAGATTAGATGAAAGGACATCTGGCAAAGTAGCCATATTCCTAATTAAAGTCATGAATTATGCCTTCATGCCGGCGACTAAAGTCATGGGCTTTTAGATACGTAATTATAAATAGGAGTTTATTAGTTACATGTGTTTTTATCTTCTTCATCACTAGTTTTTACTCTTATAAAAACCAATCCATAATTTATGAAAGAGAATATAGTTGCTGCAACTGCTAACATAATAAGATAATTTCCAAAAGGAATATCAAGTATAATTAATGTTACTGCAAAGTATAATATAACTGTTGTCACCTTTCCATACCAATTAGCAGAAACTACAAACTTATTTTGTTTTAACAAAAGAACACTACCTATAACCATTATTATTTCTTTTAATAATACTATAATAACCACAAAAAAGGGTATTTTGTTCTTAATTCCAAGTATAATGAGAGCTGTTAACTGCATGAGCTTATCAGCCAAAGGATCTGCAAGTTTACCCCATGATGTTATCATATTATATTTTCTTGCGATATGTCCGTCTAAATAATCTGTTATACCTGCTACTGCCAAAATAATTACAGATAATATATATTGACTTTCATATAGGAAGTAAGCGAAAACAGGTACTAAAATAAATCTTATTGTAGTAAGTATATTTGGTATGTTCACTCATCCACCGCCTGACATATAAAATTAATTTCTATTTAATTTAATATCTATTTAATATTATACTATTACTATTATATTATATTTACTATTAATATTATCATCACTCACTATTATTTCATAAATAATCAACAATCATATGTATTTATAGTGCATTACTTAGCATTTTATAAATATCCGGAAAATGCTTGTTGATATTTATTGGCTTTAAATCAGAATTGGTCCATACGTGGGTTGTTTCTCCCGTAGTTATAGGTTTGCCTTCCTCACCTTCTTTAAATATTTCATAATATAAAATAAGCCTGCTATATGTTAATTTCTTTATTCTTGTTAATATGGTAATACTATCTTCATAAGTTACCGAATCTTTAAAGCTGCACTTTAATTCAATTAGAGGAAGTAACAAACCTTTTTTCTCCATTTCAGAATATGAAATGCCTACTTGTCTAATAAAATCTGTTCTACCAATTTCAAACCAAATAGGGTAATTTGAATGATGCGCTATACCCATCCTATCAGTTTCAACATATCTTACTGTTGTTTTTGTCTCTGATACTAACATAATTATTTACTCCCCTTTGAAAGGAATTACGAATAAAAAAATATAAACCCGTGTTTAATTCTTACACGGGGTTGTAAAATAGAACACTCTCCCTATTATTTGTTAAAATCCCTTCTCAATAATAACACCATGAGCTTCTTCTATTTCAGCTTCAGGTACTAATATTTCAAAATAATCGTTGCTCTTTTCCTCGTCTTTGTTTATTGGCCGTATTTTTACAAGTATTCCCTCGTTAACAAGCAATTCCTGCAAATTCTTAGCAATTTCCTTACTCTGTGCCATATATACTACTGTCCACATAATCCTACACGCCCCTTTATTTTAATCTCCGGAATGAATTTCTCCATGACGGCAGTAAATTACTGATTTACCCCTTATTTTTATTGCCGAAGTATTTTCTGTAAACTGAGCTAGTAGAAGTTCGCCTTCGTCTAACTTTTCCGTATGATGAAACTTTGTATCTTTTCCTCTTGTAAGTCCAATTATATTCACACCATTTTCAAGGGCTTTTATTACTATATATTCACCAAACATATTATCTGTTCCTTTATCCAATTACACCACCTCTACATAACTATATATTATTTAATATAAAAAATCAATATATAATTTTCCAATAGGGTTTAAACCAACTTAACATTATCCCTACCAAATCTATTTTCTAGTTCTGACATAAGGGTTCGGTTAGGGTTTACCCAGTATTTCCTATCAACTACTTGTAACTTTTTTGCATCAAAATAATAAAAGTATACCGGTATCTTGCCACCGAAATATTGAAGCAAAGACAGCACAGACTTCATCCAGCCCTCATTTTCCTTATTAGTTTTATCCCAAGTAGTCCTAATATATAGTTTGCTGATTTTACTTTTGTTTTGTTTGTTTTCTTTATGCCTATTATTTTGTATATGCTCATTATTTTGTATATGCTCTTTTTGCTCTTTATATTCTTTATTTAATTTCTTTTTATGTGCTTTTATCTGGCTCATTGATTTTACTTCACTACAAATTACCTTTGGTTCTTCATCTTCTCTTAAGCTCAATCTGCCTTTAATTACCACAATATTTTCTTCAGTTAATAACTCCTGATAAGTTTTCAATTCCCTTGGGAAAACAATAATTTCTATTGTACCATATAAATCTTCAAGTGTAACAAATGCCATTAGATTATCATTTTTAGTAACCTTAATTTTTTTCTCCGCAATTATCCCTCCAACTGCAACCATAGTACCATCATTTAATGTTCTATTTTCAGTTAATATTCTATCTTCAGCTTCATTCAAAGACTCATCATCTTCAATTGTCTTAAGTCTTAAATCCATACTGTTTAACGTAGTATTAGAAGATAACTCTGCTTTAAATTCTTCAAGAGGATGACCTGATACGTAAAGTCCCAACATTTCCTTTTCCATGGCTAAAAGTATATTTGAGGGATATTCTTTTATATCAGGATAAATATTCTCATCTTTAGTTATTTCCTCTACATTTGGAACAATATCAAATATGGATAATTGTCCTTCCAGGTTTTTTCTTTTTGACTCCTGTATGCTATCAATCATTTTTTCATAAGAAACCATAAGCTTCGACCTGTATACTCCAAGTGAATCAAAAGCTCCGCATTTAATTAAGCTTTCAACACATCTTTTACTTACATCCTTATTAGGTATTCGTTCACAAAAGTCCCTAAAATTTAAATAATTTCCTTCCTTCTCCCTCTCCCTTATTATTTCTTTTACTGCATTCTCACCAACGTTCTTCACTGCAGCCATGCCAAATCTTATTTTACCTTTTACTACACTAAATTTAACATCACTTTCATTTATATCGGGTGGGAGTATTTCAATATTCATAGATTTACATTCGTTTACATATCTAGACACCTTATCGGAGCTTCCAAGATAACTGTTTAAGATAGCTGCCATAAATTCAACAGGATAATAGCATTTAAGCCATGCAGTCTGATATGCAATTACAGCATAAGCCGCAGCATGTGACTTATTAAATGCATAGCTTGCAAAGTCCATCATTTCATCAAATATCTTATTTGCTGTTTTCTTATCAACACCATTTCTTATAGCACCTTTTATTATTACATTACCATTTTTATCTGTGCTACCGAAAATAAAATTCTGTCTTTCTTCTTGCATTATATTTGCTTTTTTCTTTGACATTGCCCTTCTTACAAGGTCAGCTCTTCCCATAGAATAACCGGCAAGCTGTCTTACAATCTGCATTACCTGTTCCTGGTAAACCATACAACCATAAGTTACATCTAATATATCTTCTAATAACGGATGATCATATTTAATCTGATTTGGATTATTCTTATTCCTTAAATAACGTGGAATTTGATCCATAGGGCCGGGCCTATATAGGGATATGCCTGCAATAATATCCTCAAGACCAGTAGGTTTTAATTCTTTCATAAATTGAGTCATTCCGGTGCTTTCAAGTTGAAATACTCCGGTAGTTTTGCCATCAGCAATCATTTTAAAAACTTCGGGATCATCCATTTTCATATTATCATAGTCAATTTTTAACCCATGTGTCTTTTCGATTAACTCGGCTGCATCTCTTAATACTGTAAGAGTTCGAAGTCCTAAAAAATCCATTTTTAAGAGGCCTAACTCTTCAATTAAGCCCATAGTAAATTGTGTTGTAATACTATCCTCATTTCTTTGAAGAGGTACATATTCAACAACAGGTTCTTTCGATATTACTACTCCTGCTGCATGGGTTGATGCATGCCTAGGCATCCCTTCAAACAATCTGGATGTATCTATTAGCTCTTTAACCTTCATATTGCTGTTATAAATCTCTTGTAGCTCGGGATTTAGTTCCAGGGCTTTATCAATAGTCATACCTATCCGGAAGGGTATCATTTTTGCTATTGCATCAACTTCACCATAAGAAATATCTAAAGCTCTGCCTACATCTCTTATTGCGGCACGTGCAGCCATTGTACCAAAAGTTATAATTTGGGCTACTCTATCTTCACCATACTTACTTATTACATAATCTATTACTTCCTGCCTTCTTTCATAGCAAAAATCAATATCTAAATCAGGCATACTTATTCTTTCAGGATTCAAAAACCTCTCAAAAAGCAAATTGTATTTTATGGGATCAACATTGGTTATTCCCAAACAATAAGCAACAAGGCTCCCTGCTCCGGAACCTCTTCCCGGTCCTACCATTATCCCCCGGTCTTTTGCATATTTTATAAAATCCCACACAATAAGGAAATAGTCCACATATCCCATTTGATTTATGGTTGATAGTTCATAATCTAATCTTTCCATTACTTCCCTATTTATCCTCTCACCATATCTAACTATCAAACCTTCATTACATAAATTTCTTAAAAAGGTAAAATGGTCTTGATTATCAGGTACTTTGTATTCAGGTAAATGCAATTGGTCAAACCGTAGTTCTACATTACAACGCTGAGAAACTTTGATTGCGTTTTTCAATGCCTCCGGAATACTTTTAAATGATTCCCACATTTCTTCAGTAGTTTTCAGATAAACATCATCGGTGTTAAATCTCATCCTATCTTCATCAGTTACCTTTTTTCCGGTTTGAATACAAAGTAAAATATCGTGAGCTTTAGCATCTTCTCTTCTTAAATAATGGACATCATTAGTGGCTATTAGAGGTATTCCTGTTTCTTTACTTAGTCTAATTATGTCCTGATTCACAAGGTTCTGATCAGGAATACTGTTGAACTGAAGTTCCAAGAAAAAGTTATTCTTTCCAAAAATAGCTTCGTATTGCAACGCAAGGGACTTTGCTTTTTCGTAATTTCTCGCAAGTATCAACCTGGGTATATCTCCGGAAAGACATGCGCTTAATGCAATGATCCCTTCACTATACTTCCTCAGCACGTCCATATCTATCCTTGGTTTGTAATAATACCCCTCTATGAATCCAATAGAAACAATTTTCATTAAATTTTTATAACCGATATTATTTTCTGCTAAAAGCACTAGATGGCCTTGATCAGAATCAATATTAGCCTCTTTATCAAACCTACTTCTCCGAGCAGTATATACTTCGCAGCCAAGAATAGGTTTAATGTCATTTTCTAAGGCTTGCTTATAGAAATCAATAACGCCGTACATTACTCCATGATCCGTTATGGCAATGCTTTCCATATCCAGTTCTTTTACTTTTCTAATTAAATCTTTTACTCTAATAGCCCCATCAAGAAGGCTATACTCAGTGTGGACATGCAAATGCGCAAAACCCCTCACAAACAACCATCCTCTCAAATATCCATTTAAACATTTTATTAGTCATTCACTCATACATTCTACTAGCAATTACTGCAGAGTTCAAAGTTCGCATCTTAGAGTTTAAAGTTCGCAACAATTTTTTAAAATATTAAATACTGCCTTTTTTAGATAATCCAACTTTTCTTTGGCATCTTTCATATCATTGCCGAAAGTCTCGAAATATATTTTTATTTTTGGTTCTGTACCTGATGGCCTTATACAAAACCATGAATTTCCACTCAATTCATAATATAGTACATTAGATGCCGGTAAAGAAAGTTTTTCTTTGGAATTAGATAAAAGACTATATTTTTCTCCAGTTAAATAGTCACTTACGGATACTATTTGGTAGCCATTTATTTTCAAGTCTTTATCATCTCTTAACTTTTGCATAATACTTTTAATTTTTTCCAAGCCTTCCTTACCTTCAAGGGTTAAAGAAAACACATCCTCTGCTATGTATCCGTATTTTTCATATAGTTTTTGAAGTCCATCCCTTAACGTCATTCCCTTGGATTTGTAATATAACCCCATCTCAGCAATCATCATTGAGGCAGACACAGCATCTTTATCTCTTGCATAGGTCCCTACCAGATAGCCGTAACTTTCTTCGAATCCAAACAAGAACTTCTTATTACCAAATTCGTCTAGAATCCTTATTTTCTCTCCAATAAATTTGAAACCTGTAAGAACTTCATCTACTTCAATATTATATTTCGCGGCAATAAGATTTGCAAGTTTTGTAGAAACAATGGTTTTAACTATAAAACCATTGGCAGGTAAATCTCCTTTCAAACTTTTTTGGGAAAGAATGTATTCTAACATTAGACAGCCTATTTGATTACCCGTCAAGGATATATAGCCTCCCATCCCATCTTTTATCATTATACCCACTCTATCGCTGTCCGGATCAGTGCCAATAATTAAATCTGCTTTTTCTCTTTCTGCTATTTTCAATGCAATTTCAAATACACTTTCATCCTCAGGGTTTGGTGTTTTTACAGTTGGAAATTCTGGGTCGGGATTTTCTTGCTCACTAACAACTATTACATTTTTAAAGCCCACTTCTTTTAATATTCTTCGTACCGGTTTATTACCTGAACCATTTAATGGTGTATAAACTATTTTAAAGCTATCCCCTTCTTTTTTGATTAAATCCGGGTTAATACAGTAGCTTTTTAATATTTCCGTATAGGCATCATCAATTTCTTTTCCTACTACTACAAGAAGATCCTTCTTTAAAGCTTCTTTTTTATCTATTCGATTAACCTGTGAAAAATCCTTTATATTTCTAATGAAACTTATTGCTTTGCCGGATTCATCCGGTAAAAGCTGTGCCCCATCTTGACCATAAACCTTATACCCATTATAGTTTTTAGGATTATGGCTTGCAGTTATTGCAATACCTGCAGCAGCTTTTAAGTATCTAATTGAAAAAGATAACACAGGTACCGGCCTCAACCGGTCAAAAAGATAAGTTTTTATTCCGTTTCCTGCAAATACTTCTGCTGCCTCAAGAGCAAACTCATCAGATTTGTGGCGGGAATCATATGCAATCACTATTTTTTTATGTCCTTCTTCGTCCCCTTTATTGTTAATATAATCTGCAATGCCTTGAGATACTTTCCTTATAATATATTTGTTCATCCTGTTGGTCCCGGCCCCTATTATTCCTCTTAAGCCGGCAGTTCCGAATTCAAGGTCTTTGTAGAACCTGTCTTCAATTTCCTTTTTATCATCTTTTATTGTCATTAGTTCATTTTTAGTCTCTTCATCAAAGTAATCATTTTCCAACCAAGCTTGATAGTTTCTATACGCTTCCATATATTACCTCCGTTTTATTTATAGTACCTTAAATAGTAAAAAAATAAGCTTAAAAATAGAATCATATATATTTTAATATAACATATATTTTACCATACTAATATTTTACCAAAAAAACAAAATAAAACACTAATAATCATATGTTTTTGTAATATTCGTCCAATATAAGAACATATATTAATAATGATAATGGTGCAAGTACAATCTTTTTTAATAAGAAGTATATTATGAGGGGGGCTACATGTGGAAAATTATAATATATATCGCCAAATTGCAGAAAGGACACAAGGAGATATTTACATAGGAGTAGTAGGTCCTGTAAGGACTGGGAAATCAACATTTATTAAGCGCTTTATGGATTTGCTCGTTATTCCAAATATCGAGAATGAATTTGATAGAGAGAGGGCAAAAGATGAATTACCTCAAAGTGCAACAGGCCGGACTATAATGACTACCGAGCCTAAGTTTGTACCTAATGAAGCAATAAGAATAATGTTAGATGAAAATGCGGAATTAAGAGTTAGACTAGTGGATTGTGTGGGTTATCTAGTTAAAGGTGCATTAGGATATTTAGAGAATAATGCACCTAGAATGGTATCAACACCCTGGTTCGACCATCAAATACCTTTTGAGGAAGCGGCTGAATTAGGAACAAGAAAGGTAATAAATGAACATTCTACTATTGGGTTGCTTGTTACTACTGACGGAAGTATAACAGAGATCCAACGAGAAGAATATATTGAAGCGGAAAAGCGTGTAGTAAATGAACTTAAATCAATAAAAAAGCCCTTTATAATCATATTGAATTCTACAAAACCTTTTGCAAATGAGACAATTAAATTAAAAGAAGAACTAGAAGAAAAATATATGGTTCCTGTGCTGAATGTGAATGTTGCACAGATGCGTATTGAAGATATAAATAGTATCATGGAAAAAGTTTTGTTTGAATTTCCCATTTGTGAAGTTGGAATAAACCTACCTGAATGGATTGATGCACTTGACGATAGTCATTGGCTTAGAATGAAATTTTTGGATTCAATAAAAGAAACATTTAAAAATGTTAAAAAGATACGTGAAGTTAAAGATGCGGTTTCTGAATTTAACAAGTTTGATTTTATAAAAAAGGCTTTTATTGAAAAAATTGACCTTGGATTAGGAAACATATCTATGGAGCTTTCTCCTCCTGATGAACTGTTTTATAGGATTATAAGTGAATTAACAGGGTTAGAGATAGAGGGTGACCGCAAACTTGTTAGCTTAATGAAAGACCTTGCAAAGATCAAGAAGGAATATGAAAGGGTAGAATATGCCTTACATGAAGTAAGAGTAAAAGGTTATGGTATAGTAACACCCCAAATAGAAGAACTCTCTTTGGAAGAGCCGGAAATAATAAAACAAGGAAATAGATTTGGTGTACGATTAAGGGCCAGTGCTCCTAGTATTCATATGATAAGAGCTGATATAGAAACAGAAATTGCACCCCTTGTAGGCAGTGAAAAGCAGTCTGAAGAACTGGTAGACTACCTTCTCAAAGAATTCGAAAGTGA
>CAZEYH010000007.1:13038-22193 GCA_964515895.1 uncultured Clostridiaceae bacterium
TGGCACTTTCTTATATCGAAAATCGAGGATTATCGAGCATTTTCTATATATATTAAACTTTTATGTCAAAAAGTATTGTAATTTAAATTATTCCTGTTAAAATATAATTTACTCAGCTTATTTATCATATACAGGTTATTCTGTAAATTTACAGGTTATTTAAAATTGCATAAATTGGAGGTCGATAATGCAAAGATGAAAAAGAGGTCAACTAATAAAATAAAGTTACACGGATTCAATAATCTTACTAAGACTCTATCCTTTAACATGTATGATATATGCTATACTAAATCAATATCTGACAGAAATGCTTATATTAGATATATTGATGAGCAATATAATGCCGAACGATTGACAAGTATACTAGAGCATGTTACAGAAATAATTGGAGCAAATATTTTAAATATTGCTAAGCAAGACTATGATCCTCAAGGTGCCAGCGTTACTATACTTATTAGCGAAGAACCTATGAGCACTACTTCTAAAGCTCAAACTATTCTAGCTCATCTTGATAAAAGTCATATTACAGTCCATACTTATCCTGAATATCATCCTAATGGCGGAGTTTGTACATTCCGTGCAGATATCGATGTTTCAACCTGTGGTAAAATATCACCTCTTAATGCTCTTAATTATCTAATTAGTAGTTTTGATTCTGATATTATGACAATAGATTACCGTGTGAGAGGTTTTACTCGGGATATTACTGGCAGAAAACTTTTTAATGATTTAAATCTTAATTCAATACAAAATTATATAGATAAAAATGTAATTGATCGTTATCAAATGATTGATGTAAATATGTATCAAGAGAATATTTTTCATACAAAATGCAAATTAAAAGATTTTGAACTTGATAATTATCTGTTCGGCTTTGCAGAGGAGGACATACATCCTAATGAAACCAAAGAGATAACAAGGCAGTTATGCAAAGAAATGGATGAAATATTTTATGGACAAAACATGTTATAAATATGGATGCGCTGGGACGGTTCCTATTGCATCTCACTGGTGCACCGAGAACCGTCTTCAGCGCATCTCGCGTAATTAGGCAACAAAAACACTAAGACACTTATTAATAAATTCAACTGATATTGGCAGATTAGGGCCTTTTTCGCCATCTAATGTCAATGCAACATTGTTATTGCCCTCAATCACACATGACTTTGCCTTAAGACTTATTATACTCCTATGGCTGATTAAATCATTAGCCAAAACTTTTAAAAGAATACCTGCCATATCAATATGCCAGCAGTTTTTAATAATAATTATATCCATAAGACCATCTGTAAGATCAGCTTTCCCTGCGATATTATTAAATCCTGCTGCATGCCTCCCGTTTAATATAATAAACATTAACGCATCAATGTCCATGCTTTGTGCATTAGCTGTTAATTTTAGATTAAAGGGACGAATATTTGCCACTTCACTTAAGGCCTTCAAATAATATGCAAGGGGACCTATATTTCTTTTCAATTCTCCACTGGTGCTGTAAGAAATATCTACAAGAATACCTCCTGCACATGTGTTGAGAAAGTATTCCTCATTATTAACTATACCTACATCAATTTTTAATGTATTACCTAAAAGAATTATATCTAGACATTTATCTAAATTCGAAGGTATTTCTAAACTTCTTGCAAAATCATTACATGTACCAGACGGTATTATTCCTATCGGTAGGTTAATATTATTCTTTAGCATGATATTAACAACTGCGTTGATTGTTCCATCACCACCTGAAATAACAACATAGCGATAGTTCACACCATTTAAAACATCAAGCAATTTATTCTCTTCGATATCATAAGTCCTATAAGGCTGTATCAATACATTACTATTCATAAAGCGACCTATAATATGATCGATTTTATAAGGCACACTTCTTTGTCCCGATAATGGGTTATACACCAGTAATGCTTTATTCATTAACTTCACCTAAATTTTTTTTTTGAAACTTACAATAGTATTATATCATAGTTTGTATAGTTTGTATGAACTTTATTATATATGAATTTTGTTACAAATTTTATATTGATATTTATATTGATATTAAATATAAAGCTGCCATGAAGATATATAAAATAATTATTAATGCTATTGGCCAATGAGTAACTATAGAAGCAATGTCTTTCCTTGTACTAGCAATTGGAGGTTTGTAAATATACTTGTTTTCAGTAATTTTTTTGAAAAGAAATATTAAAATACTTAATATGATTATGCCTGCTATACCATATAAAATAACAGATACTAATTCCTGATTTGATATTACTATTTTTTCAGGTTCAGAACTAGTACCGGTAAAATACTGAATAAGTTCAGCAATAGTATTATTTAAAAAATGAGCCAACATGCCGGCAAATATTGAATCTGTACGTATTACATAATATCCAATAACAAGTCCTAAGAAAATTGGACCTAATAGGTTGGTTATATCGAAATGAAAAAGTCCAAAAAATATGGATGTTATAACTATTGCTTTTACTGTACCACGTTTTTCATATGCAGTTAATAGTAAACCTCTATGCATCATTTCTTCACATATTCCGGGTGATATTGCTATGAAGAAAGTCCCAATTAATAGTTCACTTAGGTTTTGAGGTACCGGTATTGGTTGAACAGGTATATCTCCAATAAACTGCAAGAAATAAATTACTATACTATTTAGCATAAGAGCAATAAAATATGCAGGAACCGACATAAACACAATAAGGACAGAAGGTAGAAAACCTGGTTTTTTTAACCTGAATACCTCTTTAAAATTTAGTTTTTTTGCAAAAGCATAAATTAGCACCGGAGTAAGTATTATAATATATTCATTTATAAAGGTTATAAAGTATATATTGTTTTCTAAAAAATTTTTAGAATAATACTCACCATAAAAAGCATTAATAACAACAATTATAAATAATAGTACAATTTGCGAAAGCATAAATAATACGGCAAAATTAAAGAAAACTAGATTGGCACCTGTTACTGTAACTTTTGTTTTTCTATTGTTGCCTCTATCATTCATATGATCACTCTCTTTTCTGTAATAATTACATTTAAGGGCACATCATGCTCTTCCGTTTTTATTTCTTCTAAAACCTGCAATTCAAAGGCTATACCTACTTTTAAGCAATCTTCTCTTGTAGTTTTTAAAAATCTGTCATAGTAACCTGCACCATAACCTATTCTATTTTTAAAAAGATCAAATGCAATTCCGGGGACTACTATAAAATCGATATCTTCAGGATTTGATAGTCTTTTGCATTCTTTCTTAGGTTCAAGAATCCCAAGTACACCTTTTTCTAAATCAGAATCCAAATCCTTTATTTCACATGGAATAATAACTTTATTATCATCTGCATCCTTTCCAACTAAAGGCAGCATAACTCTCTTCCCTTTAAGCAAACTTGTCTCTATGAATTCTCTTGTTGCAACTTCATTTCTAAAGTCCATATAACACATTATTATTTTACTTTTAAGGTAAATATCCATCTCTAAAAGTTTTCTGAATATTTTTTTACTTTTATCAGCTACTTCCTCATGGCTTAAAGAACTCCTCAATTTTAATATTTCATCTCTAATTTGCTTTTTATCCTTTTTGTCCCTAAAATCCATATTTCTATCTCCATTCTCAATACATAACATACTATGCCATATCATATCATATATCTAACGCACAATATATAATAGCTGCATATCATAGCACTATGTATTGAACACTATTCATTCACAATGCATTACACTATGCATTGTGCTATACACTACACTAGACCTTGAGCTATGCATTCAAGCTGCTTATTGCCAGTATAATAATGAAGAAAAAAAAGAAGGAAAAAATGAACATTACTGAAGACGCTATAAGCAATGCCATACCGAATGAACGCCTGTCAGAATCATCTTCCGAATTCATGAAAACTATTGCAGCTATTATACCGATCAGTTGTCCAAAACCTGGTATAACTGTTGATATCATAGTTAAGAATACTTTATAGCCATTACTTAAAGGCTTTGGTCCATAATCTTCCTTTTTTGCTTGGTTTCCAGCTAAGTTTCCATATTCTTCATAACTATAATAAGCATCTTTATTATAAGGCTCTCCTACAACTACAAAATCCGTATCTTCTGTATCTATATCTTCTGTATCTATATCTTCTATATCTGTATCTTCTACACTTATATCTTCAGTGGTTTCTGTTCTATCCATTTCTGTCTTTGGGATCTCTGCTTTAACTACATCTATTCCCTCTGTAGTTAAACTCTCCCTGAATATTTTTTCTTCTCGATGATTTTCAAGTTTAAGAAGGCTCCCGCAAAAAGGACATCTTCGTAAATTAGATTTAATTTCTTCACCACAATAATCACAGTTTTTCATTTCCAGGTACAACTTAATAACCTCCCAAAATATTATTATATACACTATTAAGAAAATTCGCTTAGCTCATGGCCTGAACAAGCAAACACTAAAAGAACATGGAATTAATATACTCATCAACAAATTCTTTTAATGTAGATAATTCTATATATTTTATTTTATTTTTAATATCAGTAGTTTTTTCTAGTTCTTTAGCAGATAAAAGTCCTCTTATGGCACCTGTGCCTGCTGCATTTCCTACTGATTCAATTTTTCTCTTTCTTAATTCTGAAGGTATTAGACCAATTTTTATTGCATTTTCAATGCTTATATAACTCCCGAAGCCCCCTGCCAAATATACCTTGTCTATTTTATCAGCACTTATATCCGCATGCTTCAAAAGTATTTTTATACCTGCAGCTATAGCAGCCTTTGCATTTTGCAGTTCTCTAACATCTTTCTGTGTAATAGCAATCTCATTTCCCGAATTACTATCTTTACCACTTACCAGTATGAAAGAGCTTAATCCATCAATCTCTGCAAGCCTGTTCTTATAATCATTGGAATAATTATCAGCATAATCATCAGCCCGGTTAGAGCATTCATCAATATCAATAATTCTCCCTGTTTCATCTATTATACCCTTCTCTAACATACCGGCTATTACGTCAACAATGCCTGAACCACATATACCAACCGGTTTTTCATTGCTGATTGTGGTATATATTAATTCATCTCGGAAATATACTCTGTCTATGGCACCTGAAATTCCGCCAACCCCATTACGAATATTTGCACCTTCAAATGCTGGACCTGCAGCAGTAGAGCAAGAGTACATCCACTCTTTATTACCTAGAACAATCTCTCCATTGGTTCCAATATCTACCAACAATGATATTTCATCCTTTTCATGCATTTCGGTTGAAAGTACAGCTGCAATAGTATCGGCACCAATATATGCAGATACAGAAGGAAATATAACAATTATTCCTATTTGATTTATATTAATACCAAGTTCTGTAGAATTTATCGTATAAATATCTGTTGTAACAGGTATAAAGGGTGAAACTGCTATATTTCTAGCAGATATATCCATTAAGAAATGTATCATAGTAGTATTTCCAACAAATACAGCAGTATATATGTCACTACTTTCAATATTATTATTTTTAGAAAATGTTTCAATTATCAAGTTTATACAATCTATAATTTCTCTATATATCTTGGTTTGGGATTCCGGTGAATTATTAGCAAAGTCTATGCGTGATAGAACATCAGCACCAAATTTCTTTTGAGGGTTCAATGTTGAATAAATATCTAACCTTTTGCCATTATTTAAATCATATAAATATGCAGCAATAGTAGTTGTACCAATATCTATAGCTATACCATATAACTTATCTCGTGTGTCTCCCGGCTCAATTCCAATAATCTCGTTTGCTTTTCCAATACTTTTCACAACAATTGTAACTTTGTACTCATGTTTTCTAATTATTTCAGGAAGCTGCCTAATTAGTTCTATGGAAGTTAATGTTGCATTGTCCTCAAAAGCATCAATAACTCTGTCAGCATCAGTTCTTTGATCAGTTATATCAGGTCTTGACATTTCTATATGTTTTTTCATAACGATGGGCTTACCCATGATAGCTTCACCAAAACCTGATGTAACAATATTTGCATTATTATTTAAATGGTTTATGAATATTTCAATGTCAGATTCGATTTGGTTATAACATGCTAATCTATAACCTTTATTTAATGCTATGCTCCCTAGAAGAGCTTTTTCCTTTTCTGAAGGTTCCTTTAAAACCCCTTTTATTTTAACCTTACATTTCCCGCAAGTTCCTTTTCCACCGCAGGGGGTTGATATTTCTATTGAATTGTCCATTAGGAATTCTAATATACTTTTACCCGGTTTTGCTTTGTATTCTCTTACCTTACCATTAACATGTACCTTAACATTGTACATTGTGAATATTAGCTCCTTTCTTAAGACATAATTATATCAACCTGTTCATATCAGCCTATTCATATCAGCCTATTAAATTTGCTTTTATATTAGTTTACCTATAGTAGTATTATCAATTATCAATTACATATTGTCAATGTATAATATATTCTTAAGTGAATTTTATTAATTTAAAAAATTTGATATAGATAATCAACTGTAGTATAATGTATTCAGTTGGTCACTCTGAATCAAGTGCCTAAATAACCATACCGTCAGACAGACGGAAATTAACGCTTGTGGAGAAATGAGTACTTTGTACAAGACTCAGCCCAAGAAAAATTCAAGATGCTTACCGGATGTGAGCATCAAGTTTTATATTTGTATACGAAAGGAGATTTTAAAATGCAGGGTGAAGTTAGGACCAGATTTGCTCCAAGCCCTACAGGATACATGCACATAGGTAATTTAAGAACTGCACTGTATGCTTACTTGATAGCAAAAAAACATAATGGGAAATTTATACTAAGGATTGAAGATACTGATCAGGAACGTTTGGTAGAAGGTTCGATTGATGTTATTTACAAAAGTCTCGAATTAGCCGGGTTACAATATGATGAAGGCCCTGATATCGGAGGAAATTATGGCCCTTATGTTCAAAGTGAGCGTAAAGAAATATATATAGAATATGCTAAAAAACTAATAGATATGGGAAATGCCTATTATTGCTTTTGTGATAAAGAAAGGCTTGCAAAACTTAAAGATGAGCAAGAAGCTTCAGGAGCAATTTATAAGTATGACCGTTTTTGTATGAATCTTTCAAAAGAAGAAATAGCTAAAAGGCTTGAAGAAAATCAGCCTTTTGTAATAAGACAGAAAATGCCCGATGAAGGTACTACTAGTTTTAACGATACAGTATACGGAGTTATTACTATTGAAAACAATCAATTAGATGATCAAATTTTAATAAAATCTGATGGACTACCGACTTATAATTTTGCAAATGTAATAGATGACCATCTTATGAATATTACACATGTTGTAAGAGGCAACGAATATCTTTCCTCTACACCGAAATATAACCTACTTTATGATGCATTTGGTTGGGATATACCTACATATGTTCACCTACCACTGATTTTAAGGTCAACAGGCCGAAAGTTAAGTAAAAGAGCCGGAGACCCCTCCTTTGAAGATTTAATTTCTTTAGGATACCTTTCAGATGCTATAGTGAACTATGTTGCATTATTAGGTTGGAGTCCCGGTACTACCCAAGAGATATTTTCCAGAGAAGAACTTATAGATTCATTTTCTATTGAAGGAGTAAGTAAAGCACCTGCTATTTTTGATATTAATAAATTATGTTGGATGAATGGTGAATATATAAGGAGTTTGTCTCATGAGGAATTTCATAAACTTGCAAAACCATATTATAAGGGTGAAATAACAAATGAAAATCTGGATCTTAAAAAAATAAGTAAGGTACTACAATCTAGAACTGAATTATTATCTACAATTCCTAAAAACATTGACTTTTTTGATAGTTTACCGGGATACGATTCATCAATATATGTACACAAAAAGATGAAAACCGATAAGGAAATATCCCTTACAAGTTTAGAAGCTGTATTACCTGTTCTCAAAAAATTAAATGAATGGAATGATGGTACAATACATGATGCAGTTATGACTTTAATTGGTAAAATGGGCATTAAGAAAAGTCAGTTATTATGGCCACTTCGTATTGCGATTACAGGGAAGGTTATCACTCCCGGTGGTGCAATTGAAATAGCTGATATTCTTGGTAAAGAAGAAACTATTAAAAGAATTAAAGTAGGTATTGAGAAGCTTTCACAATAGCTTAATTTATAATTTTAGGAGGTAGTTGATAAATGTCTGAAACTTCTAATACAAAAAATAATGATAATAATTTACCTTCATACTCAAACTTCATTCAGGATATTATTGATGAAGATTTGAAAACCAGTAGTTGGATAAAAAAAATTCATACTAGATTTCCTCCTGAACCCAATGGTTATTTACACATAGGACATGCTAAATCCATATGTTTAAATTTTGGTATTGCTAAGCGAAATAATGGCCTTTGTAATTTAAGATTTGATGATACAAATCCTACAAAGGAAGATGTTGAATATGTGGAATCCATAATGGAAGATGTCAGGTGGCTTGGTTTTGATTGGGAAGACAGGCTTTACTATGCTTCTGACTATTTTGAAAAGATGTATGATTTTGCAATACAATTAATCAATTCCGGCAACGCATATGTTTGTGACCTCTGCACTGAAGAGATCAGGAAATATAGAGGTACACTTACTGAGCCTGGCAAAGAAAGCCCATACAGAAATCGTTCAATAGCAGAAAATCTGGATCTTTTTACCCGTATGAGAGCCGGAGAGTTTGAAGATGGTTTTAGAGTTTTAAGGGCAAAAATTGATATGTCTTCACCTAATTTAAATATGCGTGACCCTGTTATTTATCGTATTTTGAGGGCTACCCATCACAGAACGGGAGATAAATGGTGTATTTATCCTATGTATGATTATGCTCATCCGATATCAGACTACCTTGAGGGTATTACTCATTCTATTTGCACCCTGGAATTTGAAGACCACCGTCCTTTATATAACTGGTTCCTTGAAGCTCTTAAACTGGAATGCAGACCAAAACAAATAGAGTTTGCAAGATTAAATATTAATTATACTGTTATGAGTAAACGGAAACTCTTAAGGCTGGTTAAAGAAGGATATGTATCGGGTTGGGATGACCCGCGAATGCCTACTATTTCAGGTTTAAGAAGACGAGGGTATACCCCGGAAGCAATACAAAATTTCTGTGACCGTATTG
>CAZEYH010000008.1:0-21861 GCA_964515895.1 uncultured Clostridiaceae bacterium
GTTCTTCATCTATTTTAGCACCTTTTAGTTGCTCTTCAAATCCCGGTATAAACTGTCCGGAACCTATATTAAGATAATAATCTGATGCTTTACCCCCTTCAAAAGGTTCACCATCAGCAAATCCTTCAAAATCTATTATAGCAATGTCATCATCCTGTACTTCCCTACCTTCTACATTAACCAATCTTGAATTTCTTTCAGCTATTGTGTTTAATTCTTTGTCAACATCTTCATCCGTAACATTCACTTCTTGCTTTTTAGCCTCAATGCCCAAATATTCTCCAAGTTCAACTTGTGGCTTTACCGTCACTTTTGCTGTAAATATGAAATTTTCACCATTACCTATCTGCGCGATATCAATTTCAGGTTGTGATACAGGATGTATATCATTTTCTTTTATTGCCTGTTCATAGGCTTCAGGACAAATAAAATTAACAGCATCATCATATAATACCGCTTCACCATAATACCTCTCTACTACTTTTCTAGGTACCTTTCCCTTCCTAAAGCCGGGAATACTGAATCTCTTCATGTTTTTTCTATATGATTTTTCCATTCCTTCATCAAATTTGCTTGCATCAATTTCTATTTCAAGCTGCACAACATTTTTTTCTATATCTTGTACTTTTACATTCATTTAAACCTTGTCCTCCCATTATTAAATTGTTTAAGTTAACATCATATCGTTAACTTTTACATTATAACATATTATCATTTCAAGTCCAACAAAAAAGGCTGAAAAAGTTGTGTTTTTTGAGAAATCGGATTTTGTAATCTACTAAATTATTTTCAATGGCTTAAACTCCAAATAATCAGCGGAGACTAATCGATATTCTATTTCTCCTACTCTTCCCTCTATGGCATTTTTAATTCCTTCACCATGTAAATGTCCATATAAACAAACTTTGACCTTATACTTTTCCATTAATTCCACAAAATCAGAAGATTCTCCTTTGGGATTAAACGGCATATAATGCATAGCTACAATAATATTTTCCAAGGAAATGTCTTCGCTAATTTTATCAGCACACTTTAGGGATAATTGAAGCCGCTGCAGTTCTCTTCTATAAATTTTTTCATCTTCTTCACTAAAATCATCATCCGGACATTTCCAACCTCTTGTTCCACACACTATAATATCTTCAATTCTGTAGCAATTATTATGCAAAAATCGGATAGATGTATAATTATTATCTTTGACAAAAGCCTCAAGTTTTCTCAAAGTTGTCCACCAATAATCATGATTACCTTTCAGAATAATTTTCTTTCCGGGTAAATCATCAATAAATTTAAAATCTTTGTAGCTTTGTTCAAGATACGTTGCCCAGGAAATATCTCCGGGTATAATTATAAAATCATTTACAGAGATAGTATCGTTCCATAATGCTTCCAATCTTTCCATATAGTTTGTCCATCTTTCACCAAAAACGTCCATTGGCTTTTCTATACCTAGAGCCAAGTGAAGATCAGATATTGCAAATATTGCCATAATGCTTCATGCACTCCATTCCTACACTCTAAAGAAATAATATATATTTTCTGCTGTTTTCCTACTTATTCCTTCTACTTCAATTAAATCATCAATTTCTGCTTCTTTTATTTTGTTTATAGAGCCAAAATGTTTTACAAGATTCTTTTTCCTTTTAGTCCCTATACCGGGTATTTGATCTAGCACAGATTCCCTATATCTTTTCTCTCTAAGTTTTCTGTTATATTTTAAAGCAAATCTGTGGGCTTCATCTTGTATCGAAGTCACAAACATTAGTACAGAAGGATTAGCAGATAAATCGTATTCTCCTAATGGTGACACTAGTCCTCTTGTACGATGTTTCTCATCTTTTACCATCCCAAATATCGGAATATTTACCCTGAACTGCATTAAGACCTCGATTACCGCATTTACATGGCCCAAACCTCCGTCCACAAGTATTAGATCAGGATATATTGAAAATTCCTCTCCTCTTCTAAATCTCCTAAAAACTACTTCCTTCATGGCAGCATAATCATCCTGCTTATTTAATGACTTAATTCTAAATCTCCTATAATCTTTTGGTAAAGGGAGTCCATTCTCAAAAATAATCATCGAACCGGTAATTTCTGTAATTCCGGTATTTGAAATATCGTATGCTTCTATTCTAGATGGAATATTATCAATCTCAACAAACTCTGCAAAGCTTCTTAGAATGTTTATATAAAACTGCTTTTCTTTTCCTTCTGTCTTAAGATAATTTTCAAGGTATATCATTGCATTTTGAGAAACCATTTTAATCAATTTTAGCTTCTCGCCTTTCTTCGGAACTCTAATGTAAACTCTAGCACTCTTTTTTTCTCCAAGCCAATTTTCAATAATATCTTTATCATCAATTTCGTTCTGAAGAAGTATTTCTCCGGGAATAAATTCTGACAAGTTATAAAATTGCTTAATAAAAGAACCCATAAGCTCCCGGTCATCTTCTTCTACGTTTTCAAAAACATAACTTTTCCTACCTATAAGTTTGCCGTTTCTTATAAAGAATATTTGTATAGATGCATATTTATCTTTTCTGGCAATAGCTACTACATCCTGATCCTCTAATGATGTTGAAACAACCTTTTGTTCTTGGAACATATTATTTAAACTAGATATTTTGTCTCTCAATAATGCAGCCTTTTCATAATCCATATTTTGGGATGCGTCTATCATCTCTTTTTCTAGCTTTGCTATCAACTCATCCCGTCTTCCTGACAGGAAATCACATATATCTTTTATTACAATAATATATTCTTCTTTAGTTATAAGCCCCTGGCATGGAGCCATACACTGTTTAATATGATAATTTAAGCATGGCCTTCCTTTTCCTATATCTTTAGGTAATCTCTTGTTACAACTTTTCACGGGAAATATTTTCTTTAAGAAATTAATAGTTTGTCTTACGTCACTTACGCTCGTATATGGACCAAAATATTTTGCCCCGTCTTTTTCTATTTTTCTAGTCATAAATATACGTGGATAATCTTCGTTTAGTGTAATTTTTATATAAGGATAATTTTTATCATCTTTCAATAAAATATTAAATTTAGGCTTGTGCTTTTTTATCAAATTACACTCTAATATTAATGCTTCTACCTCTGAATTAGTAATAATATACTCAAAATCTTTTATTTTAGAAACCATTGCATGCACCTTTGGTGTTTGTCCGGTTAAAGACTGGAAATACTGTCTTACCCGATTTTTAAGATTAACAGCTTTTCCTACATAAATAATATTGCCGTTTTCATCTTTCATAATGTAAACACCAGGTTTTTCCGGTAATACTCTTAGTTTGATATCTATATTAATATTAAACATCATTCATCTCTGATACTAAATACTCTTCTAACTCCTTTGCAGCTATTTCTTCATCTTCACCTTCTACAGTAAGGATTACCTTAGAGCCATAACTTATCCCTAAAGATAACAAACCTAACAGACTCTTTGCATTTGCCTTTCTTTCATCTTTTTCTATCCATATGCTTGACTTAAAGCTGGTAGCTTTATGAATAAAAACTGCTGCCGACTTTGATTGTAATCCTGTTTTGTTTTTTATTATAATTTCCTTTGTTACCATACTTATTTTAACCTCCTGATAGAATTTTAGAAGATATCTCTCTTTGTAATTCTTATAGTATTATGGTTATCCTCAGAAAGTCATTCCATGACTTTCTGAGGATAACCATATTATATCAGATAAACAGAAAAAAAGGGAATATTCTGTATCTAATTTCTATTCTCTAATATTTTAACTATAAGTGTATCACTCTCTATATATATCTTTAATATTATAGGATATTGCCTGGTGTTTTTAAATTTTAGATCTATTGAGCCATAGGATACTGCAGCATCTTCTCCTTCAGGTACATATGTCACATCGGATGAATGAGTATGCCTTTCCGTTACTTCAAGTCCACACTCTTCCACAGCATTAAATATAGTAGTAGAAAGCTGACATACTCCTCCGCCTACACCATCCCCTTTTTTAGGACCTTCGTCTGTTCGAATTATTATAGGAGCATACTCATAACCCTTATCCTCAGTCCTTCTTCCCACAACACGATTAAAAGAAAACTCTTCACCTGCTGATAGTATTTTATTGTTTATCTTTTTTGCAGCAAGTTCTATATTATTCGTTCTAGACTGACTTTTATCAATAATTGGTGTTGAAGATGCAGCAATCTCAACAATATTATTCTTTAAAACCCTAGAAGTTATATTAGGGTATGTCCTTTCAACTATCAATTCAATTTCCTGACCTTGCTCTGCATTTAATATATTCTCCAGTGTTTTTTCTATATTTACTCTCAATCCCGGTTTCTCTTCAGTAATTTTCCAAGTTGATGCGTCCATGCTGGCATCTTTTGCAGCCACATCGATTTTTGTTGCATGTTCCTTTATCTTCTCAAGTACTTCTGTTCTCTTAACCCCACCAATATTTTCACCTTCAAAGTACACATCTTCTTTTACTAAAGGCTCCTTAGGTTCTTTGTTTTTGCTAAACATATTTATATCACATGCCACTGCCGTTAAAAAAAATATAGCAATCAGCAGGCCCACTATGAATTTTTTTAATAATTTGTAGGTTGTTTTCTCAGATTTATCTATCATATTATCACCCATCCTTAGATTATATTAGCTATGATTAGTATGGATGATAAAAAACCTATTATTCCTTCCACATTATTATAGCATCCTCACCATTATCAGCATAATAATCCTTACGGATTCCTGCCTCTTTAAAACCATACCTCATATATAAAGACTGTGCCGCTTTATTACTTTTCCTTACTTCAAGAGTCATTTTAGTAATATCTTCTCTTTTTGAAATATTTATTAATCCTTCAAGCAACATACTTCCAATACCAATATGCCTAAATTCAGGATGTACTGCAATATTTGTTATGTGCCCTTCATCAAATATTTTCCACATACCCGCATAACCTACTACTTTATTTTCTATTTCTGCTGATATATACATAGCAAGCTTATTATTCTTAAGTTCTTGGATAAAAGCGTTTTTAGTCCATGGAATTGTGAAACTCAATTTTTCAATAGTTATTATATCATCTATATGACATATTTCCGTCTTTACAATGTTAATCTCTTTCACACATTCTTCGCCCTTTCTGCCTGTGATTTTCTAAGATAAAAAGGCACAAGGCTAAAACAGTCTTCATTATTATCCTTATATGCAAGATTTAAAGCTATCTCTGCTACTGATGAAGCTCTTTGAAGTAAAAGATTATTAGGAGCAAAAATACATCCTTCGCCCAATTCTTTTGAGAAAAAAGGTTTATATATTCTTACTCCATCTCCTACAAAAATAACCTTTTCTTCTTTATTAATTTTTTTTCGTATAATTTCAGCCAATTCTTCTATTTTTATTCCCATATACTCCGTCAGTCTTTTTTGACCAGCTAAAACCCATTCAAACAATGCAGTATATACCTGGTTATTTCTTGCATCCATTATTGGACATATAAGATGACTACAAAAAGGTATATTATGAGCTAACACATCAAGAGTAGGAACTCCTATCACAGGCTTATCTAAAGAATAAGCTAAGGTTTTTGCTGTAACAATACCTATTCTAAGACCGGTAAATGAGCCTGGTCCCTTTGATACAGCAAACACATCAATATCACTAGGTTCTAGTTCCAGGCTTGATAATAGCTCTTGAATCATTGGAACAAGCTTTTGAGAATGTGTTTTATTATGGTTTAGTGTATATTCACCTAACAATATATCATCATTCATAACAGCTACTGAAGCGACTATTGATGATGTATCTAGTGCTAATACTTTCAATCTTTTCCTTCCTCTTTTCCTTAGTAATATTATGACTTTCTGGGTGATAACCATATTATATATATAAATAGTTGTTTTTCATACCTTTTTATTATACTGTAAAATATTCTCTATAATTTTTGTATTTTTCTCCTAAAAAATGTATGCTTATTATCCTTCCTTCTTCCAACATGAAGTATTTTTCATTACCTATTGTATCTATTCTTGTTATATCTTTTTTATTAAGATATCTTTTTTCTATGTTAACCCATATTACTTCATGAGGAAGTATATCCTTTATTAAATCCGCCCATTCAATTACTACAACTCCATCTCCATATATATATTCTTCAAAACCGATTTCATACATATCATCCGGTTCCGATATCCTATATACATCAAGATGATAAACTGGAAATTTACCACTATATTCATTTACAATGGTAAAAGTAGGACTTGTGACATATTCATCGATATTAAGGGCTGAAGCCATGCCTTTCACGAAAGCGGTTTTTCCTGCTCCAAGCTCCCCTGTAAGGCACACAATATCTCCTCTTTTTATTATAGTTCCCAGCTTAAAACCAACATCTCTTGTTTCATTCTCCGATATTGTCTCAATGCTTATGCACTGAGTGCATTGGAGACAGATCTCGGTGCATTTATCTTTTCTCATCTCTTCTTTCACTTCTCACTTACCACCTCTAACTTCTCACCTCTAACCTCTAATTTCTAAATACAACTTCTCCATTAATTATTGTTGTTGTTGCTCTGGATTTTATTTCGAAGGGATGTCCGTCAAATATTACAATATCAGCATCCTTTCCTGCTTCCAAGCTACCAACTCTATTACCTATGCCAACTATTTCAGCGGCATTTATTGTTATAGCTTTTAAAGCCTCCTCTTCTTCCATTCCCTCTCTCATAGCCATTGCAGCATAAAGCCAAAGATTCTCTATGGGAGTAACAGGATGATCAGTCATAATTGCTACTTTTACTCCTGCTTTTGAAAGTATTGCAGGGGTTTCCATACTCTTATTTCTCAGTTCAACTTTAGACCTACCAGAAAGTAATGGCCCGACTATAACCGATATACCCTCTTCTTTTAAAACATCCTTTATTAATTGTCCCTCTGTGCAATGATCTATTGTTAAATTAACATCAAATTCTTTTGCTATTCTTATCGCCGTTAGAATATCATCAGCTCTATGAGCATGAGCTTTTAACGGTATTTCCTTATTCAGTACTTTTACCAACACATCCATTTTCATATCAAATTTTACTTTATCTTTTTTTTCACTATCTTTCTTGCTTTCTTCTATAGAGTTTTTATATTCTAATGCTTTTCTTAAGCTTTCTCTAAGTAGAGCTGCAGTTGCCATTCGAGTGCTAGGCATTTTGTTATTAGCGCTATATACCCTTTTAGGATTTTCTCCAAAAGCAACTTTTATAGCAATTGGTTCTTTAACTATCATATCCTCTACACGTTTTCCATATGTTTTTAGTGCAACAAATTGTCCACCTATTACATTTGCACTTCCCGGTCCGGTAACTACAGTTGTTACTCCATTTTCTCTGGCTTCTGTAAATGACCTGTCTAAATGGTAAACTCCATCAATAGCTCTCAATTGTGGTGTAACAGGATCAGTGCACTCATTTCCATCTGAGCCCTCAAAGCCAATGGAATCTTCCCGCATACCTATATGACAATGGGCATCTATAAAACCGGGTAATACGTACTTGCCTTCGGCATCAATTACCTCATTAGCCTTATCATCAAAATTACTTTCTTCCAAATAGCTATCTCCTTGCCCTACTTTAATTATCTTTCCATTGTCAATCAAAATATAACCTTTTTCATATATATTGCCGGCCATTGTATAAATTCTACCATTTTTTATCAATAACATTTCATAAGCCCCCTTAATAAACTAAATATAACAAGGGAGTGAGTGAATTTACCCGCCCCCTGTCAATTAGCTGTTAATAATAACTTTAACAAAACACATCTCTGATTTTAAGCTCAATTTTATGTTCTTAATAAATCTCTTAATAGTGCTCTCAACAAAAAAATTATCTCTTTGAGAATTGTGGTGCTTTTCTTGCTTTTTTGAGTCCATACTTCTTTCTTTCTTTCATTCTCGGATCCCTAGTCAAGAATCCTGCCTTCTTTAAAGCAGGTTTAAAAGCTTCATCAGCTTCAAGGAGTGCTCTGGATATACCATGCCTTATAGCTCCTGCCTGCCCTGTAAAACCACCCCCGCTTACCTTACACAGGACATCAAATTTATCAACAGTATCAGTTAACACTAGCGGTTGTTTCACTATAACCTTTAAGGTTTCAAGACCAAAATATTCATCTATATTTCTATTATTAATAAATACCTTTCCGTCTCCAGGAACTAATCTTATTCTAGCTATAGACTTTTTTCTCCTACCTGTTCCATAATATTGCACCTTGCTCATTAAAATTTAGTACCTCCCTCCACATTAAATATTAATTTCGAGTATTTCAGGCTTTTGTGCCTGGTGATTGTGTTCGTTTCCTTTATAAACTTTAAGCTTTTTAGACATTGCTCTACCTAGACTGTTTTTTGGCAACATTCCTTTGACAGCAAGTTCTATAACCCTTTCCGGTTTTGAAGCTAAAAAGTCTCTATACTTTGTTTCCTTCAATCCTCCGGCATACCCTGTATGACGCCTGTAATACTTTTGGTCTAGCTTTTTGCCTGTTAGTACTACTTTATCTGCATTTAAGACTATAACATAATCACCTACATCTACATGAGGCGTATATTCCGGCTTATGCTTACCTCTTAATATCTTCGCCACTTCACTTGCCAATCTTCCTAATGGTTTGCCTTCAGCATCTACTACATACCATTTTCTAAAAACTTCTTTTGGTTTCGCCATGTATGTTTTCATTGACCTGTTAACCGTTATTTTTGTTTCCTCATTCAATGCATCCGACCTAGGCTAACCTAATATCGTTTGATGTGATGCTCTAACAACGGTTTTCTCCTTCCTTTTTTATTCATCAAATATGTTTTTCTTGTATTATGGTTTTCCAAAATATTTTACTTTTGTGGATTTTTATATCAATATTTTAGGTTTAACGTTAAGCAACGCCTTCATCCCAGCCGCAAGCGGACAGGGTTTTCGGCTAGTTTCAATTTAACGCCTTATAACACTATAACATTGTAATACAGATATATACTGCATGTCAAGTACAAATTGCTAATTATTTAATTTATCTCTCATTTCCTCTTTTTTTAAGCAAATGCATCTGTATATCTTTCTTATAATCCGTCTCCATTTCACTTTTTATAATTATCCCGCTTTGGGTAAGATAATTTATATGTTTGGAATTTGCCAGTCTATTTCAGTTTGACCATTTTCTTTTAAAAATTTATTAGCTTTTGAAAAATGCCTGCAACCAAAAAATCCTCTATTAGCGGAAAGTGGACTTGGATGTGCTGAATTTAAAACTAAATGTTTTCGATTTGTTATATATTTCTCTTTATCCTTTGCATTGTTCCCCCATAATAAAAATACTATGGGAGTATCTTTTTTGTTTAATAGTTGTATTATCACATCAGTAAAGATTTCCCATCCTTTATTTCTGTGTGAATTTGCAATACCTGCTACAACTGTTAAACTCGTATTAAGAAGCAGCACGCCCTGTCTTGCCCATGGTATCAAATAGCCATTATTAGGTATATGGCAATTCAAATCGTTAGTCAGCTCCTTAAAAATATTTAACAAAGATGGTGGAATATCAACTCCCTTTTGAACAGAAAAAGCCAATCCATGAGCTTGATTTTCACCATGATAGGGATCTTGACCTATAATTGCAACTTTAACATCCTTATATGCTGTTAATTTCAAAGCTTCGAAAATTTTATCTTTAGTAGGATATATAGTTTTTGCATTGTATTCTTTTATAAGAAACTGTTTTAGTTGCAAATAATAATTCTTTTTAAATTCATCCTTTAGTAATTCATCCCAATCATTATTGATTTTTCCCAAAATTAATCACCATTTCTTAGTATGTATTTAAATTATGCTCTTGTATGCAAATTTTATACTCTAATCTCAAACCTATAATCTCTCGACTCTAATAATACACTTCAACAAGATATAGGCCTTGAGGAGGAGCTGTTCTACCTGCTAATTTTCTGTCACAGCTTTTAATAATATGGCTAATATCTTGAGCTTCAATCCTGCCTATACCTACATCTATTAATGTGCCTACAATAATTCTTACCATATTATATAAAAAACCGTCTCCTGTAATTTCTATTTGTATAATTTCATCTCTTTTTATAAGAGATGTTTCCCATATTGTACGAATAGTATTTTTTACCTGACTGCCTTTTGCCATAAATCCTTCAAAATTATGGGTCCCTATGAAATATGTGGAAGCTTCCTTCATTGCTGCAATATTTAGGTTGTAAAACACATGAAAAGTTCGATTTCTCAATAAAGCTGAATGATGGGTAGAATTATATATCAAATATCTATATTTCTTGCCTTTTGCAGAAAACCTTGCATGAAATTCAGGGTCAACTGCTTGAGACTTTTTTATAACAATATCGTTAGGAAGCATAGTATTTAATGCAAAAGAAAACTTTTCTGCCGGTATAGATGATGTTGAGAAAAAATTAGCTACCTGCCCATAAGCATGTACTCCTGAATCAGTTCTACCCGATCCTGTTAGTTTCACTTTTTCACCAGTTAGCTGAAAAATCGCTTTTTCAATTATGTCTTGAACAGCAATCCCATTCATCTGACTCTGCCAACCATTATAGATTGTCCCATCATATTCAATTGTTAGCATTATGTTACGTGCCACATCTCACCTCTAGCTTTTAGCTTCTAACCACTAGTCTCCTACTTTACCTAACTTCTATTTTCCAAGCATCGCTGCACCAATAATTCCTGCATCATTCCCCATCTTTGCAATTCTTAATTGAGTCTGAGGTACTTCTTTCGCATAAACGTCTCTTGATATATGTTCTCTTAAAGGCCTAAGCAAATATTCACCCTCTTTACTTATTCCTCCACCAATTACTAACACTTCCGGAGTAAATATGTTTATCAGATTTGTAAGACCTTCTGCTACATACTTTATATATTGATCCACAACTCTCTTACCTGTTTCATCCCCCTGTTTAGCTGCATCAAAGGTGGTTTTTGCATTGATCTTGTCCAAATCTCCATCTACAAGCTCGTTTAATAAAGAGTCAGGATTTTCTTTTGCTGCTTTCTTACTCTGTTCAATTAAAGCCATAGCAGACCCATAAGCTTCCCAGCAACCTTTTCTTCCACAGGTACACTGCTCTCCTTCAGAAACAATAGTCATATGACCAACTTCAGCAGCCGCGCTATTAAACCCCGAATATACTTTCCCATCAACTACCATACCTCCCCCAATTCCTGTACCCAAAGTAATAGCAATTGAGTTCTTTACATCTTTAGAAGCACCTGCAACACTCTCTGCCAGTGCTGCACAGTTTGCATCATTTTCAATTAATACAGGTAAGTTTATATACTTTTGCATCTCCATTCTCAAAGGAACATTCTTGAATTTCAAATTATTGGCATAAACTAATATTCCATTTTTGTTGTCAGGCGTTCCGGGTGCTCCAATGCCTATGCTTTTCACATCCTTAATATCAATACCTACATCCTTTATAATTTTTTTGCAAAGCACGGCCATATCCCTAATTATTTCAGGATACTCCCTTTCCCTCATAGTTGGAACGCTATCCTTATGTACAATTGTTCCGGTTTCATCTACTAGTCCTGCTGCTATATTGGTTCCGCCCAGATCAATTCCTATATAATACATCAAACATACCTCCTCTAATCTTTTCTTTTTAATTTTTACATATATTCCCGGTAAGGGATACTATCAAAACAAAAGTATGCCCTTACACTAGTATAGGCCTACATATATTGTAAATAAAGCAATGCTACTGTCATAACAATCATTACTGCTATTATTTTATAATCTATTGAGCTAATTTTCAATTGTTTCATTCTTGTTCTTCCTTCACTTCCCCTATAACATCTAGCTTCCATGGCAACTGCCATATCATCTGCACGCCTGAACGCACTTACAAATAAGGGAACTAGAACAGGTATGAAGCTTTTTGCTCTTTGTATAAAGTTTCCGGTATCAAAATCTGCCCCCCTTGAGGCCTGAGCTTTTATGATTTTATCTGTTTCCTCAAGCAATGTAGGTATAAATCTTAAAGATATTGTCATCATCATTGCAATTTCGTGAGCCGGTACACCTATAAGTTTTAATGGCTGCATAAGCTTCTCAATAGCATCGGTAAGGAGGATTGGTGTAGTTGTAAGCGTCAGCATTGAAGTTGAAACGACAAGTAAAGATAATCTTAGTGCTAACTTAGCTGCAACATCTATTCCTTCATATGTTATTTTTATAAACCCATATTGTATAATTGGTGTTCCTTTCGTAGTAAAAACATTTATAATAACAGTAAATATTACAATGAAAGCAATGGGCTTTAATCCTTTTAAAGTATATTTTATCGGTATTCCAGAAGCCACAATTACCACTAAAGTGAATAGGGCAAGCATTAAAAAGCTCATATAGCTATCTGTAATAAATATTAGAATCATGTATATTAAGGAAAGTATTATTTTTACTCGCGGGTCAGCTCTATGTAAGGCAGACTCACCCGGGATATATTGCCCAAGCGTAATATCTTTAATCATATCTATCACCTGCAGATTTTCTTAAATATCTCATTATTTCTATTTTGGCATCTTTGACAGTATAAACATTATCATCAATATTAGGAAATGTTTTTTTTAGCTTCTTCATAAGATAAGTTATTTGGGGTGCAGAAAGTCCCAACTGCTCCAACCTTTCGGTATCTTTGAAAATATCTTTTACATGGCCATCCATTTCAATTGTTCCCTTATTCATTACTATTACTCTTTCTACAAGTCTCGTTATCTCCTCCATATTGTGGGAAACAAGAATAACTGTAATTCCAAACTTCTCATATAATTTTTGTATGAAATAAAATATTTCATTTCTACCATTTGGATCAAGACCTGCTGCTGGCTCATCAAGGACAATTATCTCAGGTTCCATAACTAATACCCCTGCTATAGCTACTCTTCGCTTCTGGCCTCCGGAAAGCTCAAATGGAGATTTATCAAGTATATCTTCACTTAAGCCCACAATTTCTAAAGTTTTATTTACCTTATCAAATATCTCAGTGTTTTCCATTCCCATTTTTCTAAGCCCAAAAGATATATCTTTATACACATTTTCCTCAAATAACTGATGCTCAGGATATTGAAATACAATACCCACTTGTTTTCTCAACTCTTTTAAATCCTTACCCATTGTATCGATGCCATTTATAATAACCCTGCCTTTTGTAGGTTTTAACAAACCGTTAAAATGTTGTACAAGAGTGGATTTTCCTGAACCGGTATGTCCAATTATTCCAACAAATTCACCTTTTTTTATTTTGATATTTATATTTTCCAATGCTTTTCTCTCAAATGGAGTCCCTTCCATATAAACATAAGAAAGATTTTCAACCTTAATCGCCATTATATTACCGATACCTCCAAAGCCCGATTCAATAATCTAGTTATCCATTACTTACTACCCATTAGCTCATTACTCATTGTTCTCCATTACTAATCCCGGTTTCGTTTTTGTCCCACTTTCTATTTTAGATCCCTATTCTTGCTCTCTATTTCTGTTTTCTATTCTATACTCTCTACTACTGTTCTCTACTTCTTTGTCCTCTGAACTCCGTTCTTCGTTCTTCGTTCTCTGTTCTCTGAACTTTGTAAGCACATCAAAGGCTTCATCAACAGTAAGCACTCCTCTCGGCAAAACATATCCCTCTTTTTCTAATTCATAAAGCAATTCGGTAACTTGAGGAACATCCAAACCAAGTTTTTTAATTTTACTCACATCAGAGAATACTTTCCTTGGTATACCATCATCTACAACTTGACCATCATCCACAACAATAACTCTGTCCGCCATACAAGCCTCATCCATATTATGAGTAATATGCACAATAGTAATTTTCTCTTCCTTATTTAATTTTTTCAATACAGCCATTACTTCTTTTCGTCCAACAGGGTCTAGCATTGAAGTTGCCTCATCCAAGACTATACATTCAGGTTTCATTGCCAGTATTCCTGCAATAGCTACTCTTTGCTTTTGTCCTCCTGATAAAAGGTGTGGGGAATCTTTTTTGTTCTTACTCATGCCAACAATCTCTAAAGCATCATCAACACGCTGCCGTATTTTTACAGGCTGTAGCCCTAAGTTCTCTGGTCCAAAAGCAACATCTTCTTCAACAATAGTCCCTATTATTTGATTGTCGGGATTTTGAAAAACCATTCCGGTAGTGCGCCTGATTTCCCATACTCTTTTTTCGTCTCTTGTATTAATTCCCTTTACTAATACTACTCCCTCTGAAGGTAATAATAATGCATTCATTAGTCTTGCCAGAGTAGACTTTCCCGAACCATTTCTACCTAATATTACGACAAAGCTACCCTTCTCGATACTAATGTTCACTTCTGAAAGTGCTTCAATTCCACTTTCTATTTGATCTGTTCTGTAAATATGACTTACATTATCTATCTCAATAAAATAATTATCCATTTTAAATTCCAATTAGTCCTGTATATAAATTACTCCTATAAATAAAATATTACTAAAATAATCTAGTTAAGCTTGCTTAAGCTTATGTAGTTGAATCATCAATACCAACTTCCAGCATAATATAAAATTAGGGATAAGGCAAACTTTTGTTATACCTAATCCCTTATTCTTAATATTTTTCTATCAATGTTTGCTAATCAACCAGCTCAAGGATTGCCATTGGAGCGGCATCCCCTCTTCTAGGTCCGATTTTGTATATACGAGTATATCCACCTTTTCTATCCTTATATTTAGGTGCAATATCATCAAACAGTTTATCTACCACATTTATTCTGTTTCCATCTTCATCTTTTATCCTGTAAACCCATCTCATTATTTGCCTTCTTGCATGTAATCTTGAAGGGTTATCCACTCTTACCATATCAGTCTTTTCTTCTCTTTCAACCACTTCATATTTTTTTCCACTTTTTGATGTAACAGATTTAGTTATCTTCCTATCTACACTGTCTAATTTTGCTGAACTTACTTTAACTTGTTTTGATGTAAAATTATCAACTTCTTTTACTGCAAGGGCTATTAGTTTTTCCGCAATTTTTTTTACTTCTTTTGCCCTCGTTTCTGTTGTTTCTATTCTACCATTTGCTATTAATGATGTTACTAAGCCCTTTAAAATTGCCACTCTTTGGTCAGTAGGGCGCCCTAATTTTCTTTGCACCGGCATTTTCAAATAACCTCCCTTGCTTTTATTCTTCACTTGGAGCTAAAGATAGCCCCAAAGCGCCTAGTTTTTGAAGAACTTCCTCAAGAGATTTTCTACCTAGATTTCTAACCTTCATCATATCTTCTTCAGTCTTACTTATTAAATCTTCAACTGTATTTATACCTGCCCTCTTGAGACAATTATATGAACGTACTGATAAGTCCAGTTCCTCTACAGTCATTTCCAGTACTTTCTCTTTTTTGGTTTCTTCTTTTTCTACCATTATTTCTGTATGTTTTGCCTGTTCTGATAAATCAATAAACAGATTCAAATGTTCACTCAATATCTTTGCACCAAGGCTTATTGCTTCATCCGGTTTAATAGTCCCATTAGTCCATATTTCCAGTATCAGTTTGTCAAAATCAGTTTCTTGTCCGACACGGGTATTCTCTACTAAATAGTTGACTTTTTTCACAGGTGTATATATTGAGTCAATAGGTATAATCCCAATGGGCTGTCCCGATAATTTGTTTTTTTCTGATACAACATATCCTCTCCCACGGTTCAGTACCATTTCCATATAAAATCTGCTGTCTCCATTTAGAGTAGCAATATGAAGATCAGGATTCAAGATCTCCACATCAGCATCCGCTTTTATATCTTTTGCTGTTACCGGTCCTTCACCTTCTGCATCAATATAAACTACTTTTGGTCCTTCACTATGAAGTTTTACAGATAATTCTTTTACATTAAGGATTATTTCTGTAACATCCTCAATAACTCCGGGGACAGTAGAAAACTCATGTAAAACACCATCTATCTTTATTGATGTAACGGCAATCCCCGGAAGTGAAGAAAGCAATACTCTTCTAAGTGAATTACCCAACGTTATGCCATAGCCCCGTTCAAGAGGTTCTACAACAAACTCCCCGTACATATCATCTTCACTTAACTCTGTGCACTCAATTTTTGGTTTTTCTATTTCCAGCATATAAACCCTCCCTTGTAAATCTTTTTTTTAATGAGGGCAACTAATTCATGAACTTTTGCATCTGCTTGTCTGCTACTAAAAATACCTCTCATTTTTTATCATCACTACCATTATTTTTGTTATTATAATTTTACTTTGAATATAACTCAACAATCAAGTGTTCTTGAACAGGTAAGTCAATTTCCTCTCTTAATGGGAGTGAAACTACATTCCCTGTCATATTATCCAAGTCTATCTCCAACCATTTAGGTACCACCTTACCTCCGGTGTTATCTACTATATTCTTAAATTTCTCTAAACTTCTGCTCTTTTCAACAACAGCAACTATATCACCGGGCTTTAAAAGGTACGATGGAATATTGACCCTCTTACCATTTACAGTAAAATGGTTATGTCTTATTAATTGTCTTGCTTCCGGCCTTGATGTGGCCAATCCAAGCCTATATACTACATTATCCAGGCGGCTTTCTAATATTTGGAGAAGATTCTCACCTGTAACGCCCTTCATGTTTCTTGCTATTTTAAAATAATTTCTAAATTGTTTTTCTAATACCCCATAGAATCTACGGGCTTTTTGTTTTTCCCTTAATTGCATGCCGTATTCAGACATTTTTCTTCTTTGCTGTCCATGTTGTCCAGGTGAATAAGATCTTTTATTAATTGCACACTTATCTGTATAACACCTATCTCCTTTTAGAAAAAGTTTTTCTCTTTCTCTGCGGCATAATTTACACGATGGACCTGTGTACTTTGCCATTTGGTTTAGCACCTCCATTACATATCTAATTAAATATTTTTAAACTACCACTAATATTTGTTTGCTAAAAATGCATTTTATACTCTTCTTCTTTTGGGTGGCCTGCAACCATTATGTGGAATTGGTGTAACATCCTTAATCAAGCTTACTTCCAATCCGGCAGCTTGTAAAGCTCTTATTGCAGCTTCTCTTCCTGACCCAGGCCCTTTTACGTAAACTTCAACAGTTTTCATTCCATGTTCCATAGCTACCTTAGCAGCGGTTTCCGCAGCCATTTGTGCTGCAAAAGGAGTGCTCTTTTTAGAACCTCTAAATCCTAAACCGCCTGCACTTGCCCATGAAACAGCATTTCCTGCAGTGTCTGTTAAAGTAACAATAGTATTATTAAAAGTTGAACGTATATGTGCGGCTCCCCGTTCAATATTCTTACGTTCTCTTCTTCTTCTTGTAGTTCTCTTTCCAGCAGTTTTCCCAGTTTTCGTTGCCATTTAAGACCTTTACCTCCCTTTCTTTTTACTACTTTCTCCTCTGAATCCCAATTGTCTTGATAGGGCCTTTCCTTGTTCTTGCATTAGTTTTTGTTCTTTGTCCTCTTACAGGAAGCCCCAATCTATGCCTTCTTCCTCTATAGCAACCAATTTCAATTAATCGTTTAGTATTCAAGGCAATCTCTCTCTTTAGATCTCCTTCTACCTTAAGTTCCTTTTCAATTATCTCTCTTAATCTGTTTGTTTCATCATCAGTGAGATCTTTAACTCTAGTATTACGATCTACTCCTGTTTTTTCCAATATTTCTTTAGATTTAGACCTTCCAATACCGAAAATATACGTAAGGCCAATTTCAATTCTTTTATCCCTAGGTAAATCTACTCCGGCAATACGTGCCATTGACTTTTACACCTCCATAATCATCACAGTAAATAATAAATTAATATCACAAATACTCTATTTTTTAAATTTTAGATACCCTCTACTATTGGGTACTGTACTTTGCTATATTTGCTTTATTACCTATAACTATAATCTATATTATCTATATAAACATCACAGGTTATGATTCCTCATGCAGCCGCTACCTGGATGCTTTTTTTCAACACGACATATTATCAGCATAACATACCACGTAATTATTAATCAATTACTATTTTACAGTCCTACCCCTGTTTTTGTTTATGCTTAGGATTCTCACAAATAATCCTAACTTTACCTTTTCTCTTAATTATTTTACATTTCTCACAAATTGGTTTTACTGATGGTCTTACTTTCATATATATCCCTCCTTTATTCTACTAAACATTTTTATACTACTGTCTACTGATTACTTATCTTACTCATCAATCAGTTTTTATTTTGCTCTCCAAACAATTCTGCCACGTGTCAAGTCATATGGAGAAAGCTCAAGGTTCACTTTATCTCCCGGCAATATTCGTATAAAATTCATACGTAATTTCCCGGAGATATGTGCAAGCACCTCATGTCCATTTTCAAGTTCTACTTTAAACATTGCATTTGGTAATGCTTCCACGACTTTACCCTCAACTTCTATTACGCCTTCCTTAGACAAAATTTCAACCCTCCTTGTTTCCTTTAAAACATTCTCTTTTAGGCACATACTGTGCCATCACTTTTCTTATTTCAGCATTAGTAATCTTTTCACTGTTTTCTAACTTTTTATTTAAAGAATCAATAATAATTCCACAGGTTTTAATATGCTTTATCTTCTTTTTTTTAGGTTTTTCAATTTTTCTAAGGTCACCATCCGAAATCAAAACATATTCTTCATCTAAAATACTTGTTATAATAAACCTCCTGCCGGCATCTCTTCCGGCATTTGAATATATTAATTCTCCTAATTTAAATGCCATTCTTTTCACCTCTAGCTAAGAAAATTCGCTTCGCTCATAGCTTATATAAAAATGCAAATTTTCTTGTTCGCTAAGGAACCCTAGGTTCCCTTCGACGGATTCTGCTCTTTTATTTATTCAGAACCCTGAGCACCCTCCTTAAAACGGGAAGGGTAATCCCCTTTCCAAACCCCAGTATAGTAATTTTTTAGGAGATTTATAAATTACTATACTCTAAAAGGAATGCACTTTATATTTGGTTTTGTTAATATATTGACATTTTAATTTATCGTTGTCAATATTAATGGTTCACTTTCCGTGATCAATATTGTATTTTCGTAATGTGCCGACAAACCCCCATCTGCAGTCACCACAGTCCACTTATTATCTAAAGTTCTTATACGATAACTACCTTCATTAACCATGGGTTCAACAGCTATTGTCATTCCTTGCTCTAATCTCGGACCTCTTTCTTTTGTGCGATAGTTGGGTATTTGAGGTGCTTCATGCATCTCTCTTCCTATGCCATGTCCCACATAATCACGTATAACAGAATAACCATGGCTTTCCACATAATCTTGTATTGCTGTCGATATTTTAATTATTCTGTTCCCATTTACTGCATTTTTTATTCCTTCATAAAAACTTTGTTTCGTTACTTCTATTAATCTTTTTGCATTTTCTGATATATTTCCAACTGAAAATGTTCTTGCAGCATCAGCATGATATCCGTTGAAATAAACTCCAATATCAATACTAATAATATCTCCATCTTTTAATGTTCTTAAACCCGGGATTCCGTGTACAACCTCATCATTTACCGATGCACAAATACTTGCAGGATAATCCTTAGCTCCTAATACGCTTTTATAACCTTTAAAAGACGGTTTTGCCCCGTATTTCTTAATTAATTCTTCAGTAATTCTATCCAGGTCTAATGTCGTGACTCCCGGAGCTATGACCTCTTTTAATTTTTCCAGAGCAATAGCTGTTATTTCACCAGCTTTTCTCATTATATCTATCTCATTCTCTGATTTTATTGTTATCATTTATTCAACACCTAATACTTTCATTACTTCCTTTGTTGTATCTTCTATTAATTCCTGACCTTCTATTGTCAAGAGTATACCTTTTTTCCCGTAGTAATCTATTAACGGTTCTGTCTGCTCATGATACGTCCTTATTCTTCGCATTACTGTCTCTTCTTTATCGTCATCCCTTTGTATTACTTTTGAATGACAATCATCGCATACTTCTCCTTCAGTTGGAGGATTATACTTAATGTGATAACTCTTACCACATTTTTGGCATACTCTTCTTCCTGAAAGTCTTTCAATTATCTGGTTATTAGTTACAGAGATATTTACTACAAAATCAAGAGATATACCGAAACCGGATAAAACTTCATCAAGAGCTTCCGCTTGAGTAATCGTCCTTGGAAAACCATCCAGAATAAACCCATTCTTACAGTCACTCTCTTTTAGTCTATCTTTCACTATATTAATTGTTACCTCATCCGGAACAAGCAATCCCTTATCAATATACTCTTTTGCCTTCTTACCCATATCAGTGCCATTTTTTATGTTACTTCTGAATATGTCACCTGTAGAAATATGGGGAATGCAGAATTTTTCCGAAATTACTTGTGCTTGTGTACCTTTACCGGCTCCCGGAGCCCCTAACAATACAAGCCTCATAACTTTTTTGCACTCCTTTTATTCTAAGAATCCTTTATAATGCCTCATAAGCATATGAGATTCTATTTGTTTTATTGTATCCATAGCCACACCTACAAGAATCAATATGGCAGTTCCACTAAACCATATACCCTGGATTTTAAATATCATACCAAGGATATTTGGTAGTAATGTGATTGCAGCAAGAAAAAAACCACCGAACCATGTAATTCTATTTAGTACCTTTGATATATAGTCAGCAGTTGGCTTTCCAGGTCTTATACCGGGTATAAATCCACCATTTCTTTTCATATTATTTGAAACCTCAATAGGGTTAAACTGAATAACTGTATAAAAGAAAGTAAAGAATATTATCAGTAATGCATAAATAATAGCATATCCTACACCCTGCTGTGCATTTTTGAACCATAATACAACACGGTTTGTTGAGTTTGGTGCAAACAAAGATATTATTGTGGATGGGAAAGCCATTATTGACATGGCAAATATTATAGGTATAACTCCCGCTAAGTTTACTTTTATAGGCAAGTGTGTGTTCTGCCCACCATATACTTTTCTTCCCACAACTCTTTTTGCATATTGAACAGGAATTCTTCTTTCAGCTTCCTGTACCCATATAACAGCAGCAATAACTGCAATAAAAACAAGTAATATTAAGATAACTGTTATTATCCTAAATACTCCGGTACCTAATGCACCTGCTACAAAAAGTCTTACTAATCCTATTGCACCTTGAGGGCCTCTAGATATTATACCTGCGAATATTATCATAGATATTCCATTTCCAACACCGTATTCTGTTATTTGTTCGCCAAGCCACATTAGAAAAGCAGTTCCGGCTGAGAATGTCATTGTTATTGTTATGAAGTTAAGAACTGCATTACCTTCATTTACCGCACTTCTCATACCAAAATACAATGCCGTTGCTTGAAAAAATCCTAACAATACTGTGCCATATCTTGTATATTGTGCAATAACTTTTCTTCCCTCGTCACCTTCTTTTGCGAGTTGCTCAAGTTTCGGTATAGCAACTGTAAGCAAATTCATAATAATAGAGGAGTTAATGTATGGGGTTATGCTCATTGCAAATATTGTAACGTTCGAAAATGCGCCTCCTGCTATAATATCCATAAACCCGAAAAGTTGCCCACCGTGTTCAATGAGACTTCTAAACTTTTCAGCATTTAAGCCAGGTACAGGTATATGAGATCCAATTCTAAATACTATAAGCATTAATATTGTGAATATAATTCTTTTACGCAATTCCTTTATATTCCAAGCGTTTTTTAATGTTTGAAGCATTCCTCCCATACTATACCACCTCGACCTTTCCTCCTGCAGCTTCTATCTTTTGAGCTGCTGTCTTAGTAAATCTTGCAGCTTGTACAGTTA
>CAZEYH010000009.1:0-20550 GCA_964515895.1 uncultured Clostridiaceae bacterium
TCCTGTATTGTTTCTAAAAAGCTTTCAAATGGTGACGCAATAATGGCAGCTTTATTCTCTTTAATTCCAAACTCAGGATAGCATTTTGCCGTTAGAGTAGTAGAATTATCATTTTCTGTAGGAAGACAATGAACCGGAAGTGTAAGAGCCATTGTGCAAACTGCAAAATCTTCATTATAACAAGCATTTACTTTTGTAGATACGGTATTAGTAATGTTAGTATCTATATTTATTAATGTGAATTCGCTAATAGAATCCTGATTAACAATCTCATCAATTTCAAAAACAATATAGTGAGAATGTACAGTTATATTTATTACAGCTTCTACTTTATCATCTTCACTATTTGCAAGTTCTATTCTAATCCTACCCTTGTTATTCAATTCTGTATCCTGAAGTTCTAAAGAATCTCCTTCGAAATTTATTTTAACTGGTAGGTACTTTGTAAACATCCCTTTTGCAGCCATAATAAAATATTCTTCTTTATTGATGTAATTTTCACCTGATAATTTGTCTATTAGCGATACTAATTTCCCTTCATTATTTATTTCTAATTTTACATATTCATTTTCTATCTTTATGCTTCCAAGATTACTGTCATACATAATGACACCTCCATTATCTGATACTAACTTTTCATTTTCTTTTTCCCAATTTTTGCTTCCTGTAGTAGTGTTTACATTTTGACTATCTTTACCATTATATTTAGTATTACTACATCCGAGAAAAGTACTAAACAAAACCAATATAGCTAATATTATTATTAAAAATCTCATACTACTCATACTAATAGTCATTATTATAACTACCTTTCTCTAAAACAAATTATTTGTCTACATACCTTGAATACATAATCTAACATTAAAGTTAAAGTCTCGCCCATGTCATAGGTACAATACAAGCCTCGTCAATATCTTTTCCATGGTCTCCTCCTGTTGTACCATCTTCTTTTTTATATTCGTACTGTCCGTGATCTGATAATATTATAGTACCATATTTGTATTTTTTAAGTTCATATATACACCTAGACAACCATTCATCTGCTTTAGCAATAGCTTCTCCGGCTTGCTCTGAGTAAGGACCATATAAATGGGATACCTCATCAACAAGACTATATTGAATAATAATAAATTCCGGCATTTTATCATTTACAATTTTATTAAAATACTGTTCTACTTCACAGTCATTTGTTGCCTTGCCTTCTGCTGAAAAATCAGCATAACGTCCTAAAAGCATATCTCCGGTCCATGTGTTTCTGCCTAATCCGGCACTTCTCTTACCACTTGTTTTTAAAGTATCAAATAGGGTTTCACAGGTAAAATCATTAGTAGAACTTGTTTTGATACCATGTATATCCATCTCAGTCCCCGCAACCATACACGCAAAATTAACTCGAGTAATGCTTGGTAGTATAGATCTTAGATATATCAGCTTGTCAGTTCCAATAAAAGATGTCATGCATGGCATTATATGTTTAAATTTATCAAAAGCCTTGTAACCTAGTGCATCAATTGCTAATATTGCAACCCTTTCAACACCTTTAAGATCATTCACAACTTCTTTAATTGGCTCTCCTTTTGCTTCTGCGGGCGTATCTATTTTTAATATTTCTGATATTGTAGGTGCTATTGTTTTCATTGAATATGTTCTGATATTATTACAACTCATTAGCAAATACCTCTTTCTAATTTTTTGCACAGCTTAACATATTCTATTTTTCATTAAATTGCTAATATTTTAGTACTTTTATGCTCTATAATAGATGCGCCAGTTACCCAGCGCATCTATTAAATGTTTCAGTATAAGGAAAAATGGTACTTATTTAAAAGCTTTCCCATCTGTCTAATGCCGTCTGTCTTATTCTCAGTACTTCTTCTATTCCAATCTCATTTATCCTATCAATAAATGCATCCCAGTTTTCTATAGGCTCTTCTCCAAGGATAAATTTCATTTCCATATCACTTACATACTTTCCAAGTTCCGATTCGATGGGAGATATTTTTTCACTTTCCTCTTCAGTATATCTTAAGCCTGGAAATCCTACGCGACTCATATATGGATAATAATGTTCTTCTGCACCTTCTACTTTTATCTTTGTGGCAAGTGAAGAAGTTCCTCGGTTTGAAGGCATCGAAGTAATGTACATTGGTGCTCCGCCATTTCTAAATGGCGATATATAATAGTTTCCGCTCATGCCTTCAGGAAGTGGCAGATGAGTAAACAGGGTTTTTTCCTCATTCACATATTCCCAATGCTCATTTTCTTTACCCCTAAACATTGTAAATCCGCTAAGCCCATTTACTGCATCTTTATGTTCAGCGTAAAACATGTCAACCCACCTCATGCTTGCTTCAGGATACTTATTTTTAGATGTAATGGCATAAGTTCCGGTTACATATCCCGGTATCAACCAGGTCATTTTCTGGCTGTTTAAATGTGAAGTTAATGGAGGCAATACTGTATATTCTTCTTGTTTCTCCTCTGGTATTTGAGCCAAAGAATCATGTATCACACCACATCTATATTCAGCAAGTTTTGCATTACGTTCCTCTGTTGTGTGAACAAATATGTCTTGGTCCAGTAATTCTTCACTATACAATTTCTTCATGTATGTTATAAATTCTTTATATTCATCTTGTAAAGGTATATATATAGCTTTACCATCTATAACATCCCACCTGTTGTTGACAAACCCAAATGCAGTAATCATATAAGCAGAGGCCCCTCCGAAACTTGCGTCAGTCATTGGAATTTCATCGTTTTGATTGTTCCCATTAGGATCTTTTCCCTTAAAGGCTTTTAATACATCATAAAAATCATCTATGTTTCCGGGCATATTCATACCTACATTTTCTAACCACTGTTTGTTAATATAGCGACAATTTGCCATAGTATCTGTATAGTAAACATATGGCATAGCATAAATTTTCCCATCCATTGAAGAAATTCCCTTTTTTACATGGGGTTTTTCCTTTACTATCTTCAAAAAGTTAGGAGCATATTTTGAAATATATTCATTCAACGGGAGCAGCAGCTCTTGAGAACCATAAGTTTCTTCTTCTTTAATACTTAATCTTGCTCTAAAAAATATATCAGGTAGGTCACCACTAGCAAAGGCCAGACTTTTCGCTTCATCATATGTGTCTTGAGGTACAGTATGAATATCCATATGGATATTCGTTTCGTCCTCAAGCCATTTCATAACTACAGTTTCTTCCCAGGGGCCTTGTGCTGAGTGTCTTGCACCCATCATTTTTAAAGTAATTTTTTCATTTACAATGGGTAAGCCTACAGCGTTGAAGTTACTAACTTCCTCAGCAGCCGTTTCAGTTAGCTTTTCGCTTGTTTGATCATTTGTCTTGCTTGTTTCAGTCTTTACACATCCTACAAATGATGCGAGTAAAATTATTACAGCCAAAACAACAGTTAGTATCTTTTTCATATGAAATACCTCCTTTTTACCTTTCATTTTTCAGTATTAATGAAAACATTAAATAAAACATAAACGTCTGATTGTATCGATCACTCCTTCCTTTTCACTTCATATGAAGATAAAATAAAGGACTACATTCTTGAATAAATTTATGGTATGTCTAATTGTGAATTAAGCACTATATATAGTTATAATATAGTTATACCTGCTGCAGCATAGTATAATTGTATATACAATTCCTTACATTAAAGTTTATATCATTAAATTGTTGTATGAAACCATATTTTTTGTCTATAAGGTTCTTTTTTTTGTCAAGTATATACTTATTCAACAAGTCCCGTTCGTTCAATGCCCTGCATAAACTTACGTTGAAGGAATCCAAAAACAGTCATGATAGGAATAACTACAAGAAATGTCCCTGCCATCAAAACGGCATTATTGATAGCCATTTCTTCTTCCAACATTCCTATGTCAAGGTCAGCATATAATTCTTCTGGTGGAGGAGCATTTACTAAATCGACTATTTCATTAATCCTAGTAGGAAGCGGTAATTTTGACATTTTAGTTAAATAAATTGAAGGCTCATAAAAATCATTCCAATGCCATACTAAAGATAAAACCAAGCTAACCAGTAAGGCCGATTGTGCAACCGGAAGAACAATTTCCCAATAGGTCCTAAGAAATCCACATCCATCAATTTTTGCCGCATCTTCCAATGCCCTTGGAAGGCCTAGGTAAAATTGTCGAAATATAAATATAAATAAGCCACCTCTCAACCCATAACCAAAAAAGGTAGGTATTATCATTGGAAGATAAGTATTTAGCCATTTCAAATTACAAAATATCATATATTGAGGTACTATAATTGTTTGTACAGGAACAATAATACTTAAAATAGCAATAGAAAAAAACAGCTTTTTCCCTGGAAAATTATATCTTGCAAATCCATATCCTATAAATGAACATGCTAACAAATGCCCTATAGTTCCTAGCGTTGTCAATATAAAGGAATTCTTAAAATACTTCGGATATTCAAGAGCTCTGAAAGCTATTACATAATTTTCGAACCTAAGAGTTCTAGGTATCCAATTAACTGTAAAGTTATATAAATCAGCATTAGTCTTTAATGATGTTATTATCATATAAAAAAACGGAAAAAGAAATACAAAAGCTAAATCAAATAATAATATATATGTTCCTATTCTAAATATTCTATCGCTGATTCTTACTGTTCTCTTTGTTGATATCCAATCTTGTGTTCTTCTAACAAGCTTAGGTGTAAAAAAATTTGTTCTATTATTAGAAATTTTAACTTTTTTAGTTGTTCCTTCCGTCATTTCTTTTTACCTCCTTCATATCAGCAGTATACATAGAATTTCGAAGCAGTACGAAAACTAGAAATACTACAATTATTATAAATAGAAAATATATCCATCCAATAGTAGCTGCATATTCAAACTCCATTCTTTTAAAAGCAAGCGTCTGGACATACTCAAGTATAGGGTTAGTAATATCTGTAAATGAGATGATCAGCGTATAAATTATATTAAGAAGCATAATGGGAGATATCATTGGGAAAGTAATTTTCCAAAACATTTCCCACTCAGTTGCACCATCTACTTTAGCCGATTCATACAGTGAAATAGGTATACTTTGAAGTCCTGACAAAAATAGTAGTATTTGAACTCCGGCACCCCATAATACTACTATTATTACACCAAAAAAGCTATCAATTGATTCTACCACTTTAGGTCCCAAATACATTAGCAGCTCTCTAGGTAAAAGTCTTCCTTCTGAAATAGAAACAACCTGTTTGTCAACTCCCAAATTTAGCAGCTGTTTCATCACTTCTCCTATTCCTAATAAAAATGGAATAAAAAATACCGTCCTAAAAAAACCTCTAAATCGAATGTCTTTATTAATTAATATTGCAATAATCATAGAAAACACAATAGTTAATGGTGCCTTAATTAACGTACTTCGAATTATACTTACAAACATAGGAGCAAATTTTGTATCCGTTATAAATGCTTTTAAGTAATTAGCAAATCCTATCCATTCTATTTCAAAACCTACTATTTTTATTAGTTTTCCAAAGCTAAGTTTTATTGACATATATATAGGAAATGCAAAAAAGATTAGCGTTCCTAAAATAAATGGAGAAATAAATACATATCCTTCGAAGATATTTCGTTTTCGTGCTCCCGGTCGGAACTTCTTCATTAAAATTCATCTCCTTTCTCCACTACTAGATAATCATGTTTTTCAATCAAATAACCATCGTGGTATATTTGTTTATCATCATAATTAATATAAATAATTGTTCCATTACTATAAAGAACTTTTACAAGCTTTTCATTCACCCTTTCATGTTCTACCATTTTTTTACCCCAAATTCCACCTAAACGTTGGTTGAATTCTTTATATACGTCTATAATATATTGAACCCAATGCTTATAATAAGAATTAAATAGCTTATTATATTTTGTGTATTTTAACTGTATTGCACTTTCGTATGTAAGTTCAAAATATGGCATACATCCATATTCAACCCACTTAAGTTTTTGTTTTTGCGGATCGTAAAATAGGTTTCCAGGTTCTGAAGTATATGGTATCATTCCATGTACCACCATTTGATAAAATGGAACAGTTTCATCATTAATATGATAGTTTGAGGTGTTTATCGGTATATTAAATAATCGGTCAGCAAACTTTAATACATATGCATTACCACCTTCAACAGCTAGTGGTCTTCCCGATTCAGTCGATGCATTAAGCATATCATTCCATATTGCAACTGTTTGGCTTCTGCTAGAAGGTTGTTTCTTGTTATAATCGTGATATATAAATTCCCCTATATCTTCTAATGCTATCCCAACATAATCAAAATCATTTAGGTTCCCAATCAAGTTTGTCAGCTGGTTAAAGGCATAATATGGATTTAAAATAAATCTATTTTTTTCATGATCAGAGACCGGCAGATTATTTCCTTGAATAGCTATATTGTTTTTCTTAGAATACCCTCTATTACTGGCTAATGCATGAATAAAGTTAGTCTGTAAAAACACTTTAATATTTTTTTCATTTGCATATTGGAGAAATTCGTTCATTTTCAACTTCCCACCAAGTTTACGTTCCGGTGGCCAGTTTGTAGGATAATTTTCATAACCACCTTTGCTCCATCCTTTTAGGTTTATCTCTAAATCCTTTACCCCATTATCCAAAAATATTTCTGCTATAATACTTGCTTGTTCATAGCTTGTCATGGTAATAAAGCGGTCAAAAATCATTCTTTTCTCTTTTATACCCATAAAAATATCCAAGGCTATAGGTATTTTATCATCATGTTTTACAGCCTGCTTCAATGCCTTATTATTTATCAAGTATTCTCGGTATGAATTAGCCATCCCACTATAATTTGCATCCTCGTCGACAAGAAACATAAAAAATACTTTGTGATCTTCTAATATCAATTCTTTGTCTGCTTTAATACTAATAGTTTTTTTAGCTATATCCTTTCCATGTACGGTAATATTTGAAAGCAACATATCGTAAAAATGTCGATACTTAAATTCTAAACTAGCCCAATTTAGATTAATTGCATATCCTTCAGGACTAACCTGAATAGCTGTTTCTTCTTCTCCTTTTTCAATAACAGCAAGGAAAGCATTATCTCCGTTTTTAATACCATAAATAGGCAGTGATGCCCGATATTCCTGATTGTTTTTCATTCGTTTGAGCCCTGTTATGTTTACTTCTTCAGGACTGTAAATATATGCTCTATACGGTTTTGCATCTTTTGGACGTTTTTCCACATCTTCATACTTCATTATCGCTCCACATCCATCAGGATATAATATATAACCATCAATATTCCTATCAGAAGCCCCGAAGAATGGCATAAGCTCCAGTGTTATTAATCCATATACATCATTTTCTTCGATTTTATCTGCAGGGATGTTCACAGTTAATTTATCACCTTCTAATATAACTTCAATGGTCAATTTTATTCCAATCTCATCAAATATATATTCCTGCACCACTTTGTTATTGGAATAAGTTACTTCTATACTATCTGCATCAGTAGTAGAAAAAGCTTTTTCGATAATCACATCATGCTTTTTCATGTTAATATAATTAATTGCAAAAAGCGATGACATGGATTTTTTCCAAACTTCACCTACTTTTTCAAAACCGAAATTATCTTCCGGGCCTATTGTTGATTTCCATAAGTACCCATTCCGTTTATCTATTATTGCAATAGTCCCTGTTTCTAAATTACAATACAGTATAAGACTTTCGGACTCTGATACTTTCTTATATTCATCAGGCAAATTTAAATGTGATGCTGTATTGAAAGAAGCTTCAATATGCCCTGGAGTAAATCCTACTATTAACAACATTATTATAATTATTAATACAAGTAACTTATCTTTAATTCTTTTTCTAATTAACATGATACAACCCTCCCTTCAAATAATTACCATCTTAATTTCTTGAATAATTCCTGATATAAATTGAACTAGTCTACCGGATATAACATAAACCATTAAGCAAACAGCCCATATAAGAGCCATATTTAAAGTACTTATCACACAAGTTACAGTTGTTCTTAATGACCTATAATCGTTTAGTGTTTTTACCTGAATAAAGAACAAAATTAATATCCAAATTAGTGTCCCGTTTTGGATAACTCCAAATAATGTTTGTTCTCCTCTTGATAGTATGTTTGATAACAAAGCCAAAGGAGTGTTAACTAAAATATACGGTACCATACAAAAACAAGAAGCTGTAAATATCTCATTTATTTTTGATTCTCCATCTGTAATTGCAGTAATAGAAAAACTTGCAACAACCCAGGTAATTACCGGAAGCAATAGTTTTACTGCTTCCAGTATAATATTAGAATCTCTTACATCTATATCTGCCAAAGGATAGTGTACAACAAAAATATAAAAAATCCTTGAAGCAAATGCCAACAAAAGAATTATTAATCCCGGTTTAATATTTATACACTCTCTATTATTCTTTATAAGTTCAAAAGTTTCAATAGGGTGGAACACTATTGCTAATGAAAGCTTCAAAACATCAAAAATGCTAAAACCTTTCATTCCTTCCTCCCTAAAATATTCGAGAGTATTTTCAGATAATTTTCGAATACCTTTTATTAAATAAATTAATCCAACAAATATAGCAATAATGCATAATATAATTGGAGTAAAATATTCGCGAAAAACATCATATCGATACTCAGTATAGGCTTTAGAGTAACCATCCCGGTCATCTGCTTCTCTAAATTCTCTCATAGCTTCATTCCACTTTTTTTGTTTAAAAAGAGTCTTTGCTAACCCTTCATGAGCAAGTCGATAATTTTCATGAATTTTTAAGACATCTTGCCAAGCTTCATATGACCCATCATAATCTCCTTCAGAATATAATTTTACTGCTTTATGCACCAATTTAATAAAGTTTGTAGGTTCAAATATTTGGATATTTCCTAGTCTCCTATCTAAAACATAAATATATCCTTTAGAATCTACTGTTAGAGAGGTAGGAACATTAAAACCTCCTTTTTGTTCCCTTTTGCCGCCAAATACTGTCAAAAGGTTCCCTTCTTGATCATACTGATAAATTTTTGCTGTTTGTTGTTCAATTACAGTAACAATTCCATTTTTGTCAACAGCAATATCTTTGAAAAGCGGTTTTATCGGTTTCCCTTCATCATCTCTTCTCTCACCAAATATAAAACTTTTACTTTTTATTTTCATCTTTGTAATGAAATCTAGGTTTAGCAGCTTCATGTCCTGTTGTATACCACCATATTTTCTGTAAATATTCTGCCCAATTGAGTTTAGTTTCTTAATCTCACCATCCACTGAATCCATAGTTACTGCATAAAGCATACCTCTTTCATCAATTGTCATATTTATGTATGCAGCTGCTGTACGTTTAGCAATTGCTCGTTTCTGTTCCGGAGAAGCAAATATCCGTAGTATAACATCTAGCAATTTAAACCCTATCTCACTCTGTCCCATAAAACCTCGAAAACGATTATATGCATCAATAGTCATTATATTCTGACCTTTTGTTACGTAAATATAACCGGTAGGACTAATACATAGTTTTGAAGGACTAAAGGTATAATTAGGATCTAATAACTCGGATTCAGGTTTAACAAACTCTTCAACAAATTCTCCAACGGCAGATAGATTCACAACACGTTGATTTCCAGTGTCTGCAATATACATATTACCATCATCATCTACAAATATTCCTTGTGGTGAATTTAAAGGCTTATTTTCAGGTCCTTTAAAAATGCCAACAACCTTACCTTCGCTGGTTAGTTTTACAATTCTATGGTTGCCAGTATCGGCAACAAAAATATATCCTTCTTTATTTATAAATATATCATCTGCCTCATTAAAATACTTAATCCCCTCACCTACATTTTCTAACCTGTTAATAGTACATTTTAAAACATAGGTTTCCGGAATTGGTATTCTTTCATTGCCATCGATAACATAATCGCGGCTTTGGGCAAAAGTGATACTATTAATAAATAATATAATAAATAATGCAGTTAAAAAACAGCACAGTATTCTTCTTTTCTTTAAATTTCTCACTTATATCCCACCTTTATCCTTTAATCCCTGAATAGGTCATAGTTTCCATAACTTTCGACTGCATAAATGTAAATATTATAACTGTAGGCAGTGTCATTAATAATGTTGCTGCTGAAACTGCGCCTGCTCTTGCAATAGATCCACCTGCTCCAATTGTCTGGAGTGCCGGTGGAAGAGTCTTTTTTGCTCTGCTGGTAATATAAATAAGAGGCGAAAAATAGTCATTCCAGTTGCTTACAAAAGAAAATACTACAAGTGTTGACCAGGCTGGAGTAAGTGATGGCATAACAATCCGCCAAAACACTATCCATTCGTTAGCTCCATCAACTCTTGATGAGTCTAAAAGTTCATTGGGGAATTGTTCAATAAACTGCTTCATCAAAAAGAAATTGTATGCTACCGCAATATTGGGAATAATAAGTGCCCAATGACTATTGATCAAGCCAAGGGAATTTACCACCATATACCTCGGTATCTGTGTCACATGAGGTGAAAACATAAGTGCAGCTATTACAAAATTAAAAATAGTTTTTGATCCCTTAGGTTTATGTTTAACCAAACCATAAGCGCCAAGAGATGAAACAATTACCGTACAGGTTACTGTAATAACTGTAACAAAAAGGCTGTTATATATATACCTTGCAAATGGTACTGTGGAACTTCCTAGAGATATTACAAGGTCATGAAAATTTTGCAAAGTTGGCTTTTTCACAAAATATCTTGGAGGAAATATAAACAATTCATCCAAAGGTTTAAAAGCTGTGTTTATCATATAAATAAGTGGCAGTGCTGTGAAGAATACAAGAACTATCATAAATATATGTAGAATCACTTCTGCAATATTTATGTTCAGTTTTTTGGAACGAACCTTTTTAGTATTATATTTCCTTTTCAATTTCTTTATTGTTTTTTCCCCTGAATGTTCTAATAATGCTTCGCTTTTCATAGTTAATTTCCTCCTTTCCTACTCCCCTTTAGTTGAAAGCATATTCATCACAAGTCGTCCAAGCAAAAATGTCATAAGAAAAAGCACTACAGCCACTGCTGAAGCATAACCCATTTGAAATCTGATAAATGCATAATCATATAAATGGGCTACAATTGTATGGGCTGCATAATTTGGGCTTGGCATACCGGCTACAGATACAGCAATATCAAATACGCCAAAGGAGCTTACTATAGAATTGATAGCTCCGAACAATAATTGAGGTTTAAGGGTAGGTAAAGTAATAAACCGCAATTCTTGAAACTTATTGCTTACACCATCAATTGCTGCAGCTTCATAATATTCTTTTGGTACATTTTGAAGGCCTGCTAAAAATACCAAAAATCCGGTTCCCATACTCATCCATATAGAAATAATAATTATAACGGATAATATATATTTAGGATCTAAAGTCCATAAAATAGGCTCACTTATAGCTCCAAGATTAATGAGGACATTATTAATAAGGCCATATCGATCATTCGAGAAAAAATATAACCATACAACCGACATTGCAACTCCACTGGTTATGGAAGGTGCATAAAATGCCAGAGCAAAAGCATTGCGAAGTTTTAACTGGTTTATTACCCAGGCAGCTATAAAGGACATTATGTATCCAATGGGACCGGTAATGCAAGCAAAAATAAATGTGTTTTTTAAAGCAGTAAGAAATATAAGATCATCCATAAAAAGTAGCTTTAAATTATTTAGGCCAATCCATCTAGGTTTTTGAAGCATATTATAATTTGTAAAGCTTATACCCAATGCTACAAATACCGGAATTACTATGAAAATAAGAAGTAATACCAGAAATGGCAGCATAAATAAATAACCAATCCCATCCCTTCTCCACCAATTTATTAACTTTGATTTCATATTAATCCCCCCATTAATTTACATTAATCGTCAAATATGCCGTATTCTTCTTGTTTCATTCTAAGTTCCCTGTTTATTTCATCTACAGCTTTCTCAAGGGCATCTCTTACAGGTTCACCGCTTATCACAACACTATTCCATGCATTGTTAATATGCCTATTTGTAAAATAGCCACCTAAGACTATCGGTGTTTCTTTAGCCCACTTCCATTGACCACGTATAACATCCAAATCTTCCTTTTTCCATGCTAGATTTGTAAAGGCCTCTAAATTAGCAGTATTCCAACGAGCTTCTACTCCAATAAGTGCCTCAAGTTCCCTTGCAAACTTAGTTTGAACCGAAGTGCTCATCCACCATTTCATAAATTCCCATGCTTCATCAGGATTTTCGGTTTGATTCATTATAATTCCGCACTGTCCCGCCAATGTGCCATTTGACCGATCAACCATGCTATCCTCGCGAAAAGTACCTGGCAAAGGTGCTATACCCCACCGGCCGGCTAATTCAGGAGCTGCTACAGATAATTGCATGTAAAGCCCATAATTACCTATTCCAATAGGCATTTCCCCTGTCCTCATCCTGTTGAAGAAACTAGCTTGTACAGGTACTGCATAATGAGTATATAACTCAGTATACTCTCTAAATGCTCTGAATGCCTCAGGCCTATCTAAAGCAGAATTTAGCCCGTCAGGAGTATAATATTCTCCTCCATGCTGAAATATAAAATGTGTGAAGTTTTGAGGATAATAGAATTGAAGACCATTTTGATAAAGTACTGGCAGAACATGACTATACAGATCCTCTCTTGTATCAGGTAGTCTTATTCCTAGTTCACTGATAATATCCTTGCGATAAAACATAACAGTAAAATCCATTGTTTCAGGAATGGCATAAATTCCTCCCCTATATTTGTATGGGATAAATATATTTGGTATAAACCACTGGGATACTTCTTCAAAATCTTCAAATTGTGCAAGATTCAATACAGCATCTCGAATAGCAAACTCAACAGGAGAATTTGACCCTACACCAAGAGCAGCATCAGGTGCTTTTCCCGAATTTATAGAAAGTAGTAATGCGTTAACACTTCCGGCTTGTAATTGACTTGGAGGAAATACATTTATATTAACCATTATTCCTGTATTAGGTGTAAATTCTTCATCTGCCATTTCCTTTATTAATTCTGCCCATTCAGTTCCCCTAGCAACCCAAATGTCTATGGTTTTTTTAATTTCCGTATCATCCCCAATGATACTTCCGATATTATCATAATCTTTTTTAAATGATATGATAAAGTTAGCAAAAGTAAAATAAAGCTTTTTGAACATATTTGACTGCTTATTCTTCCAAATCTCATCCGGTTTCCCTACAATAAAATAATCAATAAGAAGAGGCTGATCCTGCATACTCAAATACCAGTTTCCAAAGTTTGTTTGAGCGCTGTTTAGATCATTTATCCTTTTAGCGATACTAAAAGGATCTTTTACCATGCTTTCTAACTGACTCTTTATAGTCATAAGATTGCTAGCCATAGCAGGTAATTTTTCTGATATGTCTTTCATCATATCATGTTTTTTCTGCAGACTATTCATTAATGTTTCTATATTCTCTTTTAAATGAGGAATAGCTTTAAAAAAGTTGTAATCATAATTTGGGTCAGGATTGCTTCCCGTAATCTTTATAATATCGCGCAATATATTGGAAAGAAGAATAGAATCTTCATTAATTGATTGGATAACAGGAGTTAATGCACCCAGTTTAGCTGTCATTGTAAGGGTATGCTCGCCTTTGGTAAGATAAAAAAGGAATGGTTCTCCATTAGTATCCTTCAGAACTTCTGTTCTCCATTTTCTGTCAAACACAAATTTATATTCTTCCAATTCTTTAAATAGCACTTTATCATCTATTGCAATTTGACGATATGAAGGAAGACCATCATTCCACCACTGTGCAGCTCTTATACCAATTTTATATAAACCGTCCTCATGAACTGTAAATTTCCAAGTTATTGCTTGGTTACCTCTACGCCATCGATATCCGCCAAGTACATTAAGTTTTCTATATAGAAAAGATGCAGGCTGACAAATAGGATCTCCATCACTTTCTCTTCTTATTGTTGGATCACTTTTTTCAATCGCAGTACTCTCAGCCTGAAATTCTACAGTATGTTGTGCATAAGGATACCCTTCCCTTTCATAGTATTTCTTAACTTGTACATAAGATGGAATTTCAACAGCCGGTTTCACACAAACATAACCGATTGCCATTGGTTGTTCAATGTACTCCAGCTGTAAAACATGTTCTCCGGGCTTAAAATAGAAACGAAAAGGCTGTGAATAATGACCTTGTCCATCACATAAATCCATAACTCTCCATCTTGTAACCTCTATTTGACTTGGTCTTACCTCATCTCCGATATTACTTACTACAGGCTCTCCTTCATCCCGCCAGCCACGGTTAAACACAATATTGGTTGCTTCAAGAAAAGGTACATCTTTATCTATAGTGAGAGAACGTACACCTGGATTACCTGAACCCGGTAGCATATAATATTCTATTTCAATTTCATATAATCCTTCAGTTGAAATGAGAAAATCTAACTCTACTGATTGAATGTCTTCTGTCCATACAAACACCGGTTTGTCGTTTTCACCAATCCCGGTATTTAAACTAACATTTTCTCCGTTTGACAAACGCATATGTTCAGCTTCTATAGTTACTGTAGGTCCTATTGCAGGCTGATATCCATTTGCTTCATATTCTTCAAGTAGTGATGAATAATATGGATATTTTACTACTTGATAATACTCCATATCTGAATCTTCGTTTACACCATAGTTGAATTTCTCGCGTAGAGGTACACCTGATACGCCTTTAACCGGAACAACTCCCGCAATAAAAAAAACAAAACATAAAGTAATAGCAACTATTTTCTTATAGAGGCTTCTCACAAACATCACCCTTTATTTTAGTAATCATAACCTTACATTTTTTTACTTTTACCGTTACTGATAGTTGACATAACTAAAACTTTCTTAATATTTAATTTTTATTGCACACTGTTAATCATCTCAGTATAGAATATAATAGTATTAAATATATTTAAACTAACTTTTTTAACTAAAGGGTAAGTTTTTTTGTCATTTTAACCATATTTGAAGTAAATCATTCTAATTATTATTGTGAAAAGTGCCCTAATCTTATGATTATTACTGTAATAAATGGAATTAATTCATCTAAACTCGGTAGGAATAACAATAGTTACTGTAGTTCCAATACCTATTGTACTTTCAATTTCGATGCCATATCCTTCTCCGTAATTCATTCTAATCCTTTCACTAATATTTTTTAGTCCTATACTTACTCTTCCATCCTTCTTTTTTAGAAATTGGCATTTTTTAATTTCTTCTAGTCTTGTTTCATCTATACCTATACCATTATCTTTTATTTGATATACTATTTTATCCTCTAATAACTTTATAGAAACTAGAATAATACACTTTTTTGTCATTTCCTTAAAACCATGTACTATAGAATTTTCAATTAATGGCTGAAGAATCATTTTGATTGTACTATATTTATTTGCGTTGTTATCTACATTAAAAATTATATCCAATTCATCTTCATATCTAAACTTCATAATGTTGGAAAATGTTTTGGCATATCTTATTTCTTCCTCTACAGTTATAAAACTGTCTTTATTTTTTAAGGTTATTTTAAGAAACTCAGAAAGTTGGTAAATCATTTCACTGACTTCGTTTTCTCCTTTTCCTTGTGCGACAGCCTTCCATCTTATAGTTTCAAGAGTATTAAATAAAAAGTGAGGGTTAATCTCAACCTGTAGTGCATATAGTTCTGTAGCTTTTTTTAGCATTTCTTTCTCATATAACTCATTAGCTTGTTTTGTAATTTCACCTTCCATATACTCAAGTATTTGTTCAATCTGACTTATTTCGTTTTTCCTAGCAGAAAGATTTTCTGGTTTTAATTTAGTGTTAATTCCTTTGTCAATTCGTTCTGCTATCTCTTTTGCAAATTGATTCAAAATATTAATAGGAGTGTAGAACCTTTTTACCAGTACATATATTATTAAAAAAAGAAATAACATATATATGGTTAAAATATTATAATTACCTAAGAGTGTTTTCCATACCATCTGTTTAATAACTCTACCGGGTATCTGTATTGCTATTATCCACCTATTAGTTTTTAATTTGTTAAAAATTATGGTGGCATTTTGTTCTTTGTTTTTATAAATACCTCTACCGGTATTTATAATGGTTTCATTGAGTAAAGATGAATATTCAATTAAGCGGTTAGATGATACAAGTGTTCTCCCATCTTCTGAATATATGCAGACATCTGCTCCGCTTATCTTTGTAGCAATAGATTCTTTTAAATTAGTCACATTAACAACTGCATGAATAAAACCTGCAGTCTCAAGGTCAAGCACTGTCCTTATTCTTTTACCGATAGATATTACCTGGCGATTAAAAATATCAACATAGGGTCCATAATATAATGTTCCACCATCTTTTATACTTAAGGCACTACCGATAAGTGCTCTTGGAAAACTTTGTTGTGAAGATGATGTAGAATAAATAAGACTAAAGTCGCTATCAAAAACATTTATATACAATATATCCGGATTTATTGCTTGTTCTTCTTTGATAATCTGTGCAGGTATTTTTATTAATTCTCTATAATCACCAATTTCTCTATATTCACTGTTTTTCATCATTTTTAGAATATCAGTATCTAAATAAAAATTCTTCAGCGAATTTTCAATTCGATTTAATTTAGAGTCAATCTGTATTACTGTTTGTTCAAGATAATAGCTGTATGAAGCAATAATCTTATTTTGAATAATATTATAAAATAATGAAATTTGCAAAAATATAAGTATTATAACAGGCAAAATAATAACTACCATAAAATTTAAAACAAGAGTATGTTTAAAATTCAGTTTGTAAGGTGCTAAAAGTATATCATTTTTAAAGTCATATGCTTCTATATTCGGTTGTCTTATTTTGTCATCCGGAATAAACTTGTCAACAAGTTTACGTAAAGGTCTTACAATCAATGATAAACTATTAAAATTAATGATTAAAAAAAATACAATCAATAATCCCGAAGTTAATAAAATAAAATTTCTTATTTTTCTCATATTCGTTAAATCTTTACTATAATCCGTACATAAGACCACTTTCCATCCGGTACGAAGCATTACTACACAAAATACCTGTGTAGTACCTGACTCAAATCTAATAACATTATTATATAAATTTTCATCTTCACTGCTAAATTCCATGTCATCTATTATTTCAATAAAAGCATTATATTTATCACTTTCCGGATTACTAGATGATACTATATTTCGATTGTTTGAAATAATCATCACATGAAGTATATCATGATTATTGGTATTATATAAACTTCTCAGGAATTTATCATTAAACGAAAATATTATATAACCCAGCTTTTTATTGTCTATTTTGCTTTTAATCATTTTTATCAGTGAAAGGTAACCTAGTTTATCAGAGCTAATTGTATATTTAGGTATCCCTTCAATTGGTTCTACCCATATAAATTTATTTTCTTTATTGTCAGCATACATAAACAGATGTGAATATGACTCCTCAAAATCAATATGTTTGGAGTATGCATCATTTGTTGCTACTAAGTCTTTATTAACATCAAAGACATAAATATTTTCAACATTTCCTAAAGTGACTACATCTATAAAGGCCTTATATATTTCATTAATGAAATTTTGTCTTTCGAATAATGTATATTTACTAGCATTTAGTAAATAATCCTGCAATAATGAATTTTCAGTAATTTTAATTGCCAGTCTTTCCTGTTCCATGAGTTTATTATCAATATAGCCATTAAGCTGTTCCAGCATTTCCGTGTTTATTTCACTGACTTTGGATTTAACCAGTTTTAATGATGACAGATATGTAATTATTACAATAGCAGGTACAATAGTTATAATAATAATGGTTGATATACTTATAATACTTCGTTTGAAGCTATTTTGTTTATTTGAGTGTAATGGTTTCCTTTTTTTTATAATTGATTTGATCATAATTACCATCCATTAATATACTGAATAATATTATTCTAAATACTTATTTTATGGAATTAAGATTTAAGGCTAACTTTTTTGAACTCCCTTGGAGTTAAATCTGTATATTTTTTAAAAACTTTCAAAAAATATTTTGTACTGTTATATCCAATAATATCAGCTATCTGATTAGTGTCCAGATTGAAATTCAATATAAGTTCTTTTGCCTTTTCCACTCTTATTTTCGTTACATAATTAATAAAATTTTCACCTGTTTCCTGCTTGAAAATCCTACTTAAATAATAAGGACTTACATAGATTTGCTTTGCTATATATTCAAGACTTACATCTTTTAAATCGCTAGTTTTTATTGCCAAAATGGCATTGTTAACGATTTTTCCCTGATCGTTTTTATCTAGATCTTTTTTTAATATTTCATGCTGCAAATTTAAATTTGATTTGTCATAAAGATCACTAATCCTATAGATATCGGAAAACTCTCCACTCAAACCTATATATGTTTTATGATTAAAATAATTGTTTATTTCTTCTGTAATTTCATTTAAAATGTTGCTAGCAACTTTCTTTTTCTTTTCATCAATATAAAAAATAGCTATAATCTGATTTTCATCGTCATTAAAAATACAGCTTTCACCATATCTATCCATGATTTCACCTACGAGATTTGATACAATGTTTTTCTTAATAGAAAGATCTTTTTTATTGTCCACAGTGTAAGCAACATCATCTTCAACAGCTATACACATAACATAAAATATATTACTATTAGTATCAATTCCTAATTCATGAGCTTTTCTTTTTATAAATACATTTCCGGAAATTGAACCTTTTGCAATGTTTTTTAAGAAATCGTGTTTAAGAAGGGAAATTCCCCTTTTGAAGAGCAAATTCCTATCATCCTCTTCTTGAATTTTTGCATAAACTTGTTTTAGGGTATTTTTAAATTCTTGTATGTTTAGTGGCTTCAATATATAATCAATAACACCATATTCAATAGACTTCTTTGCATATTCAAAGTCATCATATCCACTTAATACAATAAATTTAATGTTTTTATTTATTTTTAAAGCATGTTCCATAAGTTTCAAGCCGTTCATGACAGGCATATTTATATCAGTTATTACCAGATGAGGATTATGTTTTTCTATGAGCTTAAGTGCTTCTTGCCCATTCCTGGCAGCCCCCAATGGATCAAATCCGGTTTCTGCCCAATTAAAATAGTTAAAAAGACCATTTCGTATTTGTTTCTCATCTTCGGCTATAATACATGTATACATTTAAATCAACCCTTTTAAAGTTATTAATTACTTTAACATTGATTCAAGTACATAAAAACATTACAAAATATGATAATCTATCCTTATACCTTGGATTTATATATGTACCATATTTGTAGCAACCTATATTATGATTATTTCATATATACCTAGTTATGTAAATACTATATATAATTAAAGAAGTAAACATTCATTTGCTTCAAATTTGTTTACCAGGAAGCTATACCAATTATAAATAAATCTAGCAATCTATTATTAACTCATTAAGGTAAGAAGCAAGTATACATTGTAATTATAGCATATTAATAAATTCATTATGACCTAAAATATTATAACATGTTCAGCATATTATAATGGTACTTTTTTTGTTCTTAAAGTATGTTATTTTGCCTTTTATACTTTCACAAGAAAATCTCTGTCCCTCAGAAAGTTATTTCCAGGAAATGGTTGTGCCATCCCTCTTTTGATATAATTTTAATATACATAATTACATTACTCAAATTCATGGGGGGAGGTAATTTTAAGCTATGAGAACTAAGAGGTTAACTAAATTTAAAAAATTTAGACATAAAAAAACTAGACGATTATTTTTATTTGTAATTATAATTCCTTTAACATCTATTTTTTTAGGTTATTTACTAACATCACTCTTTATTTTACCAATTATGTCAAGATGATTTTCTTGCATTGTTAAATATGCATAAAAATATACATAAACCTACATAAAAAGTCGTGAAATAATAGCATTACATTTTTATTATAAAACTATTATAATAAAATCGATAGTTAAAAAGTGTGAAGTTTCCTCCTTTTTTTTATATAATAAGGGTCAGTATAAATTCTGACCCTTATTAATTTGATGAATTTATGTACCGATTTTATGAGCATAATTGGTGTACCTATCTTTCAGAGAACCAGAAGCTCATCGTTTAATAATGGTGTAGTTCACTTAACTGTTATGAATTCCTTTATTTTTTCGAATTTGTTTTCCTTTATTCCCGATACATTCATTATATCTTCAATTTTGTCGAATCTTCCATACTGTTGTCTGTATTTTATTATACTTTCTGCTGTTATCCTTCCTATACCTGGTAAAGTTTCCAATTCGGAAGTGGAAGCAGTGTTAATGTTCACTTTTTTACTCATATCTAATTCCTCAAATGAATCTTCTTTATCTGAAGTTCCGCTAGCATAAATAATTGAATACCCCTCATCTCTTATTATTTGTATACCGGATTGTTTACTGGAATCCGACTCTATATTCT
>CAZEYH010000010.1:0-20005 GCA_964515895.1 uncultured Clostridiaceae bacterium
AATGCTCATTTCCCAATCTTTATCTTTTTGTTCTCTTGAGTGTTGAACATCCACAGGGTTATTATCGGGACCTTCTTTACAATTTTCTTTAACCCATTTTAATGCTCTGTTAAATTCTTCCTTATCATAGATTTCTTCATTAACCCTTCTAACAAACTCGCTCATATCAATGTATTCATTTCTCATTCCAAGATAGTTTTGGAAAAAGTCTGCATTAACTATGGAACCTGCAATACCCATAGCAACTGAACCCATAGATAGATAAGATTTCCCTCTCATTTCGGCAACTGCAAGCCCTGCTTTAACAAATCTAAGTATCTTTTCTTGCACATCCTTAGGAATGTTGGTGTCATCAGCATCTTGCACATTTTTTCCATAAATACTAAATGCGGGTAACCCTTTTTGGCTATGAGCAGCAAGCACGGCCGCGAGATATACAGCTCCTGGGCGCTCTGTGCCATTAAAACCCCACACAGCCTTTGGAGTAACAGGATCCATATCCATTGTTTCTGACCCATAACACCAACAGGGTGAAACTGTTAGAGACACCCCTACCCCTTCTCTTTCGAATTTCTCTGCAGCCATTGCAGCTTCAACTACTCCACCTATACAAGTGTCAGCAATTACACATTCTACAGGCAGTCCGTTAGGATGCCTTAAGTTTTCAGTTATTAACTTTGCTGCAGCTTTTGCCATATTCATAGTTTGTTCTTCTAAAGACTCTCTAACGCCTCTGCGTCTTCCATCAATAGCAGGACGTATTCCTACTTTCGGAAGTGTACCTCTTAATCTATTTTGTGGTTGATTTGATTTAATGCTTTCTGGATTTGCCATAAATAATCCTCCCTCGTGTACTAGATATATCATTTTTTATGTTTTATGCTAATCAGCTCAATGTTTGAACTCTCTCACAACTAAAGTCACGAGTGTTATCGACAATATATAAAATTGCACAAATTATACAGATTATATATATATTCGATATGATTTTTGAAATCCCTTCTTTTTGCAGAAGAAATCATATACTGACAGATCTGTGTGGAAAGTAATAACTGAATAACCACTACTAATATTTATTCTTCTAACATCATCAAATCAACATTTGGTAATTAATCATAATAATTAATACATCCTTATAATGGCCAATATTATCAGCAGAACCCCGGGAGCAACAGCTATAACTTTCTCATTAAATTTCCCCATGGCTGTTATTCTTTTTCCCAGATAAGTTCCTACATATAACAATATCAATTGAAATAAACCAACTGCAAAAGGTAAAAATACCGAATGATATCCTGAAAGGGCACTTCCTATACCAACACCAATGGCATCCACTGACAGTGCAAACCCAAGCAAAAGAGATTCCTTCAAATCAATGATGCCGGATTTATCTATATCACAATTAGAAGGATCGCGAAGTACCTGTATGGTGATTCCCAATGATTTTATGGCTATTTTTAACAATTCTTCGTTCTTAATATGTGTTTTCTTTGTGATATTTAAATTACTTCCGGTATCCAAATTATTTTCGATATTTTCTTCGTCCTTAATATCTATTTCATTTTTTTCAATGGCTTCATCTTCAATGTTCGTACTTTTATTTTTTATCAAACCCTGAAGAATAATCCAACATCCCATAATTAATAAAATAAGAATACCAATTAGCTTTGATATCCTCTGTGGTATAATAGTAGATAAATATTTACCAAAATAAATAGCCACAGCTGAATAAAGTATTGAAAGCATACAGATAAATACAATTGATAGTAAAGGTATTTTAATTTTTCTCAATCCATAAGCTATTCCAACCCCTAAAGCATCAAGACTTAAAGATAATGCAAGTATACATATTGAAAAGAACATAACAATTATTCCCCTTTTACTATCCATATATTATCGAGTTTGATTAATTTAATAATTTAAATGTCCTTTGCCCATACAATATATGACAATTTAAATCAGGGTGTTACATCTTGAACTGTCTTACGTCTGAAACCCCGGATGTTTTCTATAATACTATAAAAGGGGAATAATCTATTTATAATTTCCTACTCAAACCAGCATGACGGAAGAGCATCTCTTTCAAGTTCCAATAATTCCTTTATAATATTATCTGCATCACCAATAGAGCTAACAATAGGATCTGTAAGCATAGCTCTTCTTATTTTCTCTAAACTACATTCCGCTATAGCTTCAGCAGTCAATTCATGTGTATCCAATACAAGTTCCTGCATACCTCGTATGCCTCTTGGCATTTCGCCCACAGGATGAGGCTTGATACCTTCCATTGATACATCACAGCATAATTCAAGGAATGCATCATCGTTCATATTTGTTACCGCACCATTATTAAAGGTATTTACATAAAAAGATTTATTCAATCCACCTACCATACTTTCAATTATATCTGTAGCATGATCGGAAGCAAAAGTTTTCATGTAATCAGAGATTGGTAATTTTCCGTTAATAAAGCCATCTACCTGTTTCCACATTTCATCATGGCGCTTATACCTTTCTCCTGTTTCCCATATGAAAAGAGGTGGAATTTCCTCTTTTGTCTTCCCTATACCTTGCCAGAAACGTACATACTCTTTTGTATGACCAATACATGTAGGTATATAACCAAATATTTTATATAGCTCATAACCAATCTTACTGTTGTACACAGCCTTTGCACCTCTGTCTCCTCCATCTGTTTCTCTTGCTGCTCCTCTCTTTAGGTGTGCTGCTATCTCAGGGACAACATCCATTCCATCATATTCTGCTTTTATAAGCCATGTGAAATGATTAACGCCTGCAATGCGAAAATCGAATTTTTGTGCAACTTCATACGAATATTCTTCATGACTACCTATTATTCCGGCTCTTAAAGCATAATTCCTTTTCACATGAGGCATATGCAAGCCGTCGCATAATGCAAAGCTCTTCAATTTAGGTGCATATCTTCTTAAACCAATCCCGTGAACAGCTGTAGGGTTTATGTAATTTATTACCCAAGCATCGGGACAAAGGTATTCTATATCCTTCGTACATTCAAATACTACCGGTAATTCTCTCATTGCCCTGAATATGCCTCCGGGACCTATTGTATCGCCTGAACACATCCTAATTCCATATTTTTCCGAAACAGCACAATCAATACCTCTGTACTTTACTGAATCCTTTGCAAAGCTTAACACCACAAAGTCTGCATCCTTTAGTACGTCCTTCCTGCAAGTTGAACCTTCTACTGTTAATTCTACACCATTAGCATCCACGACCATCTCGGCAAGCTTCATCATTTTCTTAAGGCGTCCTTCATCAGTATCAACAAAAGCGAGAGTTCCCTTATTCAAATAAGGAGAGTGTACCATTTGCCATATAGCCTGCCTTCCAAAAAACAAGCTTCCTGCCCCAATTATTACGACCTTTGGATATTTAGCATTCTTAACATTGACATTATTATCACTCATACCATTACCTCCACATAATTTTTCAGTATACGAAATAACCTCTTGTAACGCTTATAAATATATAATATAATAGTATATACAATATTAAAATATCATTAGGTATTGTAAAGATGTCAAATAGTATGATTTAGCAAATTAAAAAATCTATGTTAAGGATTAAATTACTATACAAATTTAATTTCTGTTATATACTTCCAAATTATGCTGAAAGTGTAGAGTGGTAGTCTAAATATAGATAGGACGATTTATATTATGAAATATATAAATATATTAAACGAATTATCAGAGCATATCAATATAGAAATAAATTCATGTAGTCATGATTACCATGATGACAAATGGATTGAGAATAAAGTCCACAAAGATTATGATATCTGGTATATAAAAAGCGGAGAGATTGGTATCGATGTAGATGGAAACATACATACAGCATCTGAAGGTGATATCGTGTTCTTTTATCCCGATATGCCATATACCGCTTATACATATAATAGAGAATGCAGCTTCATATACATACATTTCGATTTTAGTATTCATGATAACTACAGAGTGTTGGATAATTTTAACCTTGCCGGAGTAATACCCGGTAAGATAATAAGCAGTGAAGCTCAGATATGCGAACAAGGTTTTCTTAGTTACAAAAAAAATATCTCTATGTCATCTATTATGTTGAAAGGGTGCTTTACTATATTGCTTGCTAAAATATTTGAATACTATAACTCCGATAATCATTCAAAAACTTTTTTCCCTGAAAATGTCTGGCGAATAAATACAGGATGTCTTTCTGTATTACAACCGGTATTTAATTATATTACAGATAATATGAGTAAACCTATAAGAATTAAAGAACTTGCTCAAGTTGCAGGTATATCGGAAAAATACTTTATAAACTACTTCAAAAATATACTTGGAATCTCTCCCGGTCGTTACATTAACCAATTAAAGATGAATCGTGCAAGGGATTATCTTTACCAAGGAAAGTATACCATAAAAGAAATCAGTAGTATGCTTGGATACCCTGATCAGTATTCTTTTTCAAAAGCATTTAAGAAGCATTATAGGGTACCTCCCTCAAAATTTGTAGATTAATTATTCTTTTATTGTCCACTATACAGCTTAAACAATATAGCATTAGGTCATTTGATTCTCAACCCTAACAGGTTTTCCTGTTTCAAAGGACTTTTTTGCAGCAAGCCCTATTAAAACCGGCTTTAAACCATCTACACCTGTAACACTCGGTTTCTTATCTTCTATTATTGAATCAATAAAACATTTTATTTCATCTATATATGACTCTTTATACCTTTCCAGGAAAAAATGTTTTGGTTTCTCACTACAAACTCCATCTTTGTTACTTATCACTACTGTATTTGGCTTATCATTATCAGCAGTTATACACCCCTTTGAACCAAAAACCTCTACTCTTTGATCATATCCGTATACAGCCTTTCTACTGTTATCTATTACACCAATTGCTCCATTGGTAAACTTTAAAGTAACTACTGCAGTATCAACATCATTGTATTTTTTTATGGAAACATCTATAAGGGCTTCACCCACTGCATACACTTCTTCAACCTCACTCCCTGTAAGATAACGTGCCATATCAAAGTCGTGTATTGTCATATCAAGAAAAATACCTCCCGATACTTTAACATATTCCAATGGAGGTGGTGCAGGGTCTCTTGAAGTAATCCTCAATAAATGCACATCACCAATTTCCCCGTTTCTAATTAATTCCCGTACCCTCGCAAAATTATGATCAAACCTCCGGTTAAACCCGACCTGAAGTTTTACTCTGGCTTTCTCTACGGTATTTATTGCTTCTATTATACGTTCTACTTTCAAATCTATCGGTTTCTCACAAAATATATGTTTCCCGGCACTGGCTGACTCAATGATAAGCTTCGCATGGGTATCGGTGGATGAACAGATAAGAACAGCATCTATTTCTTCGTCCTCAACGATTTTTCTGTAATCATTATATACATTCTCAATACCAATACCATATGCCCATTTCTTCATATTATCATCCATAAAAATGTCGGCAACAGCTTTTAGTTCGATACCTCTCATATTTGTAATAATGTTTTCAGCATGAAGTTTTCCAATGCGTCCAACTCCAATAATACCTACTTTTAGTTTTTTCTCATCAATCTCATTTCCCATACAAATACACCGCCTTAATAAATTAATACTTTTCCAACATATCAACTATAATTTTTATTGGAAGCGTTGGAAAATGAAAACCTTGCTATTTTGCAATCCAACGCATTGGTAAATGTTATAGGTAACGCATTGACTGCATATTAATTATCACTACAGGTCAATAGTGTCAGCAAATAATCCAGTCCTTTTATCGCTGAAGTCTCAGGATCCGGATATGGAAGATATTCAAATGCAATATAACCGCTATACTCTATTTCTTTCAAGGCATCTATAATATCCTTAAAATTAATATGACCGGCACCTGGATACATTCTATTGCTATCGGCAAAATGAACATGCCCTATAAACTTACCATATTGTATTATACTTTCCTTAAAGTCAACTTCTTCAATGTTCATGTGGAATGTATCAATTAAAATTTTAAGTTTAGAGCTGTTTACACTTTCCAGAAAATCAACCATCTCTTTTATATTATTATGAAAATTAATTTCATATCGGTTTATAGCTTCAAGATAAATAGGTATATTTTTATATTCTGCGTAATCTGCCAGCTCCAATATACTGCTCCTATAAACAGATAAGTGTTCCTTATGATTAGCAGAGTCAATATTCCCCCTCATAGAACCGATAATTACTCCGCTATGAAGTTTTTTTGCCAGACTGATATATCCTTTCAATCTTTCCAAAGCCAATTTTCTCTTTTGCGAATCCAAATCTGTAAGGGAGAGTCTATCCATTGTATAAGCCATACCTGTACCTATAGTAGAAATAGCAATGTTATCTCTAAAACAATATTCGCAGATTTTATCTGCATCAACTACATCCGGGCTTCGTACATGTAACTCTACGGCATCAAAGCCAAGTCTTTTGCTTTTTATTATGCTTGAACACAAATTTCCCCTAAAAAGTATCGGTGCTGTTCCCGATGCACTTAATGCAATTGTAGCACTATATTTTAACAAAGAGTTGACCATCGTTTTCACTCCATAAAATAAATTACACTGTAATAGCAGCTTTACCATACTATGCTATAATTTCTTACGATTTACTTTTTAAATTCATAACACAAAATATGATTGTTCCCCCCGAAAGTCGTTTCATGACTTTTCACTGCAGGGTTATCTGCAGTGAGTTGCAACTTCATTGCAACCTGGCGCAATTTAATATGGCTATCCAGTCTTCTTACGAAGACTATGAAACTCAATAATTAGGACAGAATCTGTAATATTTTATAAGCTACCCGGTTGATGGTAAAATATCTATAGTTTTGTGGATATACCCCTATAATTTTGTGAATACACCCATTGGGGGTAATTCATATACCGATTTCCAGCCTTCGCTAAAAGGCTCTTTCAAGAAAGGTTCCATCTCTTTTGCTGTGCGTAAAGTTGTTTTCTCCACAGGTGGTACACTTCCGGCAGGAAAAGCCTCCAATATCTGATCATTTATAAGAGTGAGATATTTAAGTATTGCTGCAATAGGCCTTTTAGCCTTTTTAGCATTGGAAAGCGAAGGTTTTCCTACAACCCCTTCAGGTGTTGCTGCCCGTTCTATAGCTGCATGTCCTTCCCCTTCCGACCATCTGTGAGGACGTCTGAAAGGTTCTACAGATTTATCGAAATGCCCATCCGGTAGAAATGATTCTCCTTCCGCATCGTGTACTACACTCATATCTACCATATCCTTGAAAAGGAGTAGTGCAACAGATGTTTCAGCTTCATCAGCATGTACAAAATGTGTTTCCAAACTATCATCTCGTTCTACAGGATAGAAAAATTCACGCACAGCCCTATGCCAATCCAACACTTGGAATATACCGGGTAAATGATACCTCTTCATAAATTCCTGTATTGCCGATTCAAGCATCCATAAATGTCCATGATTATTAATCATAATAATTTTTCTAAAACCATCGTTCCATAGACCAAGCATCATATAAATCAGTGTTTCTTTCACAACTTCCTCAGGCATTATTACAGTTCCGGGCATTCCAAGATGATGATAGGGATGTCCTCCATAGTTAAGAGGCGGAAATGCAAGACTTACTTCTCTTCCTTGTTTTGCAGTATATCTGCGAACACCTTCCAAAATCTGAGTAACCATGAAAGTATCAAGTCCGCTGTTTGCATGTAACCCATGATTTTCAGTACATCCAATCGGTACAAATACAATATCATTTTTTTGCCTTTTTTCGATAACTCTAACTCTGGACGTATTCTGAATATATGTACCGGCTTTACCTAACTCAGATTCTGACGGTATTTCATATTCTTTTAATATTTCATCAATTTCACTTTCAGATGCATCCCATATTTGCTTTTTTAGTCGCCCTACAGTATTGTCCTCAAAAATAATTGCAGGATTATCTGTAAGCAGCCATTTCTTATTCTTATCACTCATTATATTTACCCCCTAAATAATTAATTTCTATATCAAAATATATTATTCCGGGCACATTTTCTGTATGCCTAAACTAAACAGGTAATTTTACACTCTTTTCTATCTGTCCTCAAACTTACAATATTTTCAGGAACCTCATCAAGCGTTATTTCCTTGGTTATCATTGGTGTCATATCCATACCGTCACCCATACACTCAATTACTCTAAAGAATGTACCATGTCCGGAATGACCCTGTGCTCCTATTATTCTTGCCCTCCTTACCTGCAATACTTCACCTGTAACAGGCATTTTTGCATCAGCTCTTGCAACTACAACCACCGTACTATTTACTGTTTTACCCTCCCATATAGTCCTTTCTATTTGAGGATAAACAATAGTAGGAAGCCCGGTTGCTTCGAGGTAAAGATTGGCACCCATACCATCTGTCAATTCAAGAACCCTTTGCACAAAATCTTCTTTTATCGGATTAATAATGTAATCTGCTCCTAGTTTTTTCCCAAGCTCAGCCCTTTCAGTTTCTGGTTCTGAAAGTATTACTCTTGCAGCACCATTTCTTTTTAGAATTGCGCATGCAGCAATTCCTACAGGCCCACCACCACAAATAACCACATTATCTCCCGGTCTTATTCCGCCACCTCTTTCAATAACTGCGTTATAAGCGACACTTGTTGGCTCTACCAGACTACCGGCAAGAAATATTTCATTGCCATTATATCTTTTTTTAAGGGCTTCAAGGCTCCAGAGAAGCTTTGCAGGCAATACTATATATTTCGCAAATGCCCCATTTACATTAAATCCTATTTCATCAAGCCGCTCACAGTGATTTGGATAACCATCCGCGCAAGGCTTACACTTGCCGCACCACATCATTTCTTCAGCACAAACAAATTCCCCACCTTTATAAGGTTGATTTGTTCTTTTGTCAATTGCCTCTTCACCGGCTTTGACTACAATACCTGCCAGTTCATGACCCAGAATACAGGGAAAGCCTGTTAACCCGGGATATAAAATATAACCTTCATCATCAGGTTGTGCCATATGTACATCACTTCCGCATATTCCGCAGGCTTTTACTTCGATTAAAACCTCATCTAAACCAGGCTCCGGAATGGGATGATCTACAATTTCGATACGAGGATTTCTCCACACCTTGCTTCCAAGATAAGTTTGTTTTCTTTCAATATCCTTAGAACCAAGTTTAAAATCGGGCCTTGGATCCCAATCTGCAAATAATGTAACACCCTTCATTACTTTTGTCATCTTGCATATACCCCCTTAATATTACAATTTCGTTTTATCCCACCTTAGCAAACCGGTACGAGTTTTTCATAGGTTATGTTAGTTAACACTACCTTTGAATTGCTTTTATTTTCCACCTTTTTAATTTCATAATTGCTTTTTTAGATTGGACAGTAAATCAACACGATTTGTTGTAATTGAATGCACGCCTAAATTTATATATTTTTCCATATCATTGACATCATCAATAGTATATACACATATAGGCAGGCACCTTAATGCCGCATAGTCTACCATCTCTTTAAGGCACATCCTATAATCCTGGTTAATACCACGGCAGTTTGCCATAATAGCATTCCGGCATGTTTCTGCAATAAATGTATCATATTTATTATTAGATTCGATATCTTGCTCTGAAATCTCAATTTTATCATCAGAATTCAAAAGAACATAAAACCCCTTGTAATTCTCATTAATATACATAGCCCTGTGATATTCACAACCTGAAAGTATTATATAATCTTTAATGTTTCCCTTGTTTACTGTCTTTACCATGGGTTCAACAGCAGTATCATCCTTTAAATCAAGATTTACAACTATGTTAAAGCTTCTGATTATTCCAAAAATCTCATCCAATCTGACAATTTCAGCATATTCTTTTTTTAATTCATCGAAAGATAACTCATTTATTCCTACAATGCCATATTTAGAAAGGTTTATACCCTCATCATGCATTAATACGGCAACCCCATCTTTAGTAGCTCTAATATCTACTTCCACTATATCAGCCCCTGCTCTTATGCCTTCAAATATTGATTCTATTGAATTAGGAACGGTATCCATACACCCACTATGGGCTGTAATAAGAGGAAATCTACTCATCTTATAGCTTCTCTTGCTCATTCTACACCACCTCTTGATTAAAATTTTCATTACATTATCTTAAAGTCTTAAAGTGAAAACTAAAATCACTTAACAATTTTAACAGTATACCTCTCAAAATACACAGGATTAGTAAAGGCTACCATGATATTTTTATCTTCTATGCTTCCATAAAGACTGGCTCTTAACCATTTCAGGCCATCAGTGGAAAATGGTAATGTTATCTGCTCACATCCGTAAGGTAAATCTATTTTCCTTATTATACCTATATTGCTATCAATAACAACAGTCATTATTTTGTTGTCAAACTTCCACTTTCCTTTCCTAACTGAATAATCCAAATTCACTTCCAATTGCATATTTGCAATTTCTTCATTGATAATTATTTTACTTCCCGGTATATAAACAGTTTCGTCATAAGGAGACATAACTGATAATATAATCAAAGGTCCCATGGTTATTATTGAATGCCCTTCTAAAATAGCCTTAATAACATCCATTTCAAAACTATTTCTCATACCATCTCTTAAACTATCTTTCATGCTGTCTTTTATACAATCTTTTTTATTGTTTTTATTACTGTCTGAAAGATAGGTATTTATATTATCATCTATATTCTGTTCTAATCCCAAGTAGGTCAACGCCATATATCCCTCATCTCCACCATGCCAATCTCTGCCACTTACCGCCGTTATCCTGTAACCCTTGTTTAACAAGTCGGTCCACAGCTTAAATGCCCTTGTGTTAGTGTAATCCAGCGGCGGAAACTCTCCGGACCAAACCTCAATATAGTCTATACAATTCCAATCATATATTTTAAATTGCCAGTAGCAGCCGGTACACATAGGACTTCCTGCCCTGAAAGGATGTGCTATACCTGCTATCGCTCCAGCATTATGAATGTCTTCAATTCCTTTTTCAATGTCTTCTAATCCTCTATTTCTCCAATCCACATATCTATGTAAACCCAATGTAACAACATGCCCGTAAAAAGTAGTCCATTCAAGACCGGGTATTATTTTGATACCGGTTTTACCAATGGCTTCACAAATTTCGAGATGTCCGGAAATCGTGTTATGATCTGTAAGAGCAATACAATCAATCTCCAACTCTTTTGCTTTTTTACACAGCTCCTCAAGGGTCAAGCTTCCATCACTGTTTATTGTATGAGTGTGCAATTCAGAGGAAACCCATTTAATCATTTGCCTTTGCTCCCTCCCAGACATGCAACTTATAGTGGCAATTATCCGTTACCACTGCGTGTACGCTAATAGTTACTTTCCATAGCCCTTTTTTCAACATTCCGGGAATAAAACCGGGAGAAGCTTTTTCGTGCGAGATAACTAAATTCTGTTTAGGAGAATGCCTGTGGGCACATCCTCTGAATTTATCACTATCATCAATAGAAATAGTTAAAAGGTTCTTTAATGGTAAAAACTGCTCCCATTTTTCAGTAAGTAAACACCGTTTTTTATCCGCATATAAATTCAAACCATTTATTATTAATTCCTTTGATTTTACCGGGTCTTTAAGTATTTTGGGATAATATTCAAAGTCTATATTAAGCTGCTCACTATCCTTTTGAAGATTAAAAGTATATGTTATATGAGTACGTGAACAGTATGGATACAAGTTAGCTTCAGTCAAAATAAGAGTATTCACTCTAAAGCCTCCCCTTAAAATATAGCTGTATTTATAAATTTTCTGCAATTCATATCTCAGTGTTTAGTTATATCAGTCTACAGTTATATCAGTATATAGTTTCAAATATATAAATAGTATAATTTGCGTTTTAAAACTTGATTGAATCTACACAATCCATAACGGATACATTTAATTTTTTAATATATAATATGGCTAATTCATAGAAATCGGTTTTTGCTATATTTTTCTTCATATTAATTATATGCGCCTGTCCATAACATTATTATTTTATCGGGTATACCGGCCAGCATATTAGATGTGAGCAACTATAGGCAGTTATAGAGTTTTTCTACATTCTGTAATGTGTACTTTTCGTCCATGCCTCCATAAAAGGTTACAGCAAGGTTACCGGAAGCAGTTGCAAATTTTGCACACTTTTCCATATCCCATCCTTTAATAAAGCCATATATAAAACCTGCTCCATATAGGTCACCGGCACCCGTTGTATCAATAGCTTCAACTTTACTAATCACAGGAGCAACAATTGTTTTACTATCGTGTCTTATAATGCTTCCATCTGCTCCCATCTTAACTACAACAACCTTGGCATATTCTCCGATAATATCTATAGCTTCCATTGCAGTATGGGTTTCTGTTATACTACAAGCCTCTATTTCATTTGTAAAAAATATGTCGCATCCTTTTATTATATGTTTTATATCCTCAAGCTTTATTTTTTCATCCCATGCTGTATCAACAGAAATAGTCTTGTTATATTTTTGGGCAATTTCAATAATAGGTATCCTCAAACAGTCCTCTATGTAAGCATGTATGTGCGAACACTGTTGTATATGTTTTTCCAGTTGTCTTATCATCTCCTCACTTTCATAAGGTGCAAAATAGGTAGCAAACCCTCTTTCTTTCCCAACAGACAAAACTGCCGATACATTTGTTCTGTATTCATTATCCACTATAACAGCCTGCATATCCATGCCTATTTCTTTCATATATTGGTATACTATTCTACCGGATATATCATTACCAAGGGTTGTGCAAAATACTACATTTACTCCAAGCTTTGTTAATGCCATGGGTGTATTCGCAGCACCACCCGCTTTAATAATGAAGTCCTTGCAAGCAACTTCCTTTCCAAGTATGGGAAACCTGTCCAATTCAGCGAATATTAAATCACAACTGGTCAACCCCAGACACAGTACTTCATACATAAATCCATCCCCCATTCATCATGCAAAATTTGCAGCTATTCCCACTTTCCAATATATTTACTGTGTTTCTCTACATATTCTTTCACAAGCTGCTTTGCAATAGTGTATGAATTAATCAGTGGATGTACCATTAAAGCACTGATTGCCGTTTTCATGCACTTGTTTCTTATAGCATGTGATGCAAGCCGCTCAAACAATTTAACCTGTCTTATAAGGTACATCTGTATTTCAGGTACTCTACCAATTTTTACAGGTGTTACACTTTTCTTAGTAACATGACAAGTCACTTCAACAATATCATTATCATAAATGTCATCTATTGAACCGTTATTTGGGATAATAAGTACCATCTCTTTTTTCTTACCACCCATATACGATTCTATAAAGTCAAGTGCTACCCCCGCATAACCTTCACTATTGAGGCTTTCAAGTCCTGAATTTAACACTGATATTTCAATTTTCTTCATCTCATCTTTCGATATCTGATCTCCTGATATTTCATCTCCCACTTCTATTCTCATATAACTACTTTCCCTCATGTTATGATACTTCAAGTATATCTTTAATGCTTCTTCAAAGTCATTTTCAATATCTAATGTACATAATTCATCATGCATTCTATTATTTATTTCTGCAATTGTTTCACCTCTGGTTTTATCTGATTTCTTTATATTTTCTATTGCCTTCTCTATATAATAATAATAGTACAAGTAGCTATTTGGAAACATACCCAAAGTTTTTACAAGCTCGGGATCAAATAATCTCATTTCAGTTTTTATATAAATGTCCGAATCATTTATCAGATTATGTATTAAATCTCTACCATTCTTCCTTACACTCTTATACCAAGAAAGGTGATTCAATCCAAAACATTCAACTGATAATCCTCCTTCTTTCTCACATACAAACTTTTCCAGTTCTTTTATAAAACCACTGGGCCCATCGCATATTCCGTAAACATTTTCGAAGCCCTCATCCCTCATAGCCTGTGTTACAAGACCTGAAGGATTTGTAAAGTTTAAAACCAAAGCACCGGGATTTGCATACCGTTCTACAAGCTTACAATACTTACTTATAACCGGTATTGATCTCATTGCCATTGCGAATCCTCCTGCGCCTGCCGTTTCTTGTCCAAGAATTCCATATTTGAGAGCTATTCTTTCATCTAAAATTCGCCCTCTATCTTGACCCACCCGTAATGTGGTAATTATAAAATCTGCACCTTTTAAGGCTTCTACTGGATCAGAAGTTAAATCAAATTCAAGTCTTTCATTAACAATCCATGCAATTTTTTTAGCCAGTTTACCGTATATCCTTAAATTTTCTTCGTTACTATCCATAAAAGAAATCTTGTTCAACCCTATAGATTTTGATCTTTCAGCAATAGATTTAGCTAGCAGAGGAGATCTCACTCCTCCTCCACCCAGCACAACAAGCTTCACTGTCCCAACCTCCCTAATTTTGATATCCATATATTTTAGTTAAATATGGTGGGAATAACATCATTTTCAAGTAAATTTGCATAGTAATACACAACAACATTTTATATGTTCAACATGTCACTAAATAAATCTTTTAACAGAATTAGTTGAAATCAGCTATAGAGCAATTATAATAGTTTTCTACAGCTTTCTCGTTTCAAAATACTATGTTTCATAATTATTTGTTCCATAAAGGCTGTACCTTCATTAAGATAATCAATCAGCACCTTTACAGCCATGGCTCCCATCTCATTTATAGGTTGCTGTACCGTTGTGAGTTTTGGACGTACAATTTCACCCATGCTACTACCATCAAAGCCCATTATGGAAAAGTCTTCAGGTACTTTGTAACCATGGTCAAGTAAATAATTCAATGCACCTACAGCCATATCGTCACTTGCTGCAAAAATCGCACTTGGAACCGGTTTGCATTTAATGAGTTCAGCCATCAGTTTATAGCCGGTCATTAACTTATAATCACCGAACTTTATATATTCCTCATTTATTTTTACATTGCTTTTTTCAAGAGCCTTCCTATAACCCTCATATCTATTTTGGCCACTCGTAATATCCCGCAAATCACCGCCAATATAAGCAATTCTTTCATGGCCAAGACCCAGAAGGTATTTTGTTGCATCATATGCTGCACTAAAATCATCAATAAGTATTGACATGGCATCTATATCAGCAACTTTACAACTGCAAAATATTACCGGAATATTGATTTCTTCTAAAATATTCCGTATATTTTCATCTACCTTCTCATGCATTAAAATTATCCCATTAACACGCATCTGCTCGAATAAATTGAGGTATCTGAATTCTTTGTCAAGGTTCTCATCTATATTACATACCAGTAGGTTGTAATTATTTAAGCTTGCCGTTTTCTCAATGCTACTTAATATTGTCGAGAAAAAACTTGAAGTTAAATCAGAAACGATAACCCCCAGCATATTAGTATTCCTTGTAACAAGGCTGCGTGCTATATAACTTGGAGTATACTTAAGCTCATCTATTGCTTTTAGTACATTCTTCATTGTTTCCTGGCTTACATTCTTTCCACCATTTAAAACCCTGGATACAGTTGAGACCGATACTCCCGCTTTTGCTGCAACATCTTTAATTTTTATAGCCATACTCACCATCCCATAGCATAAATAATGAATTATTATTTAGGGGTGCCACAGACAGTGGATTTCATGCACTTAGCCCATGGCACTCACCATATTGTCATTTCCGTAATGCTTTTCCAACGCATCAACTATAATTTTATAGGAAACATTGGAAAATGCAAACCTTGTTATTGCGCAATCCAACGCATTGGTAAATATTATATGTAATGCGTTGGTTGCACATTAAATATTAAGATTCTACTTTAAGACTACTTTTTCTGCTGTTCTACCCATTCTTCAGCTTCTTTCTGTGCCTTTTTCAGTGCCTCCTCAGTAGTCGCCTTCCCTAACACTGCTTCCTCAACTGCTGCTGACAGTATATATCTTGGTTGCCCGGATCTGTAAATATATCTTGGAGTCCATAACCTAGCCATTGATTCTAACATTGTTAGTGCAATAGGCTGTTCTTTTATTGAACTCCATTTCATTGCTCCTTTTATAACAGGTGTAGATTGTACTCTCTGATTTTCCCACATATATTTTTGGAAAAACTCTGTTGAACTGAATTTCAAATACTTCCAAGCCTCTTCTTTGTTGGAACTGCTTTTCCCAATGCAATATGGACTTCCGGCAAACATACCGCCTGTTTTTGTTGTCGGATTTACAAATAGAAAACCGGCTCCAAATTTATTAGTAAGTTCAACACCTTCGATATTATATGAATCTCCCGGGTGAGCCCTCAAATGAATGGCAATATTATTATCAGGTGTACCCCACAATTCTCCGCCTTGACCCGACATTACACCTTGAGGCGCATATTTGACCAATTCTTTCAAGAAATCAATAGCTTTTATCATTTCGGGACTATCGAAATTAAATTTTAATTCTGTAAATTTATTCCCGGTACCCCATGTGCCCCCAAATGCTTCATTCAAGTTCATAACTGTATCTGCTGCATCCCCGCCTTTGAAGTATATTCCATAATTAACTTTGCCTGTTACAGGATTTTTACCTGTCATGCTCTTGGCTTTTTCCAGTATTTCCTCGGGTGTAGGTTCCTTTGAAAGGTGTGGAACCTTCCATTGATCAAATATTTCTTTATCATACATAACAAATCGTGTATCTCCGATAAAAGGTAAACCGTATATCTGAAGCTCCGTATCTCCCTCTGATACAGCCATCCAGCCTTCCATCTGCCCATCAATATAAATGCTTGTATCGAACTTATCACGTTCGATGTATCCTTTCAAAGGTTCTAAAAGTCCCTGCAAAGCAATATTAGCTATAGCCGGTACCTGATACACATCACTCTCATTTGCCATTAGCATAGCTTGAGTCTTCTGTGTATAATCATCCCAGCTCATAATCAAAAACTCAACCTTGATATCACTATTTTGTCTCTCAAATTCTTCCTTTAGCACATGTAAACCTTTTACTGTTTTACCCGATATTTTGTCTGTTGAATCCTCCATTTCGAAATCGCCAATCCATTGTACTCTTATAGTTTTTATTTCTTTTGCAGAATCACCATCACTTTTAGTATCTTCCTGCCCGGTAACATCACCTTGTTTTACATCTTTATCTTTTGAACAACCCGTAAAACAAATACCCAACAGTAAAATTACTACAAGAGCCATGCATGCAAACCTTCTAATGGTTACTCTTTCTATTTTACTCATAATTATTTATACCTCCTTTATTTTTGCATCACATACCCACTTTATAAATAGTGGGATTACCTCATATAAGAACACTATGTATTCTTACTATTTAAGTTAAGTATAAATTGTCAAATGAAGTATTTAGGAATATTAAGGGTCTTACTTTAGTCAAGATAATATAATGTCAGGGTAATATAAATTTGTTCCTGTTCCCAATCTGTTATATAACTGCATCACTCCCCTTTCAAACCGCTTAATGCAATACTTCTTATGATGTATTTCTGAAAAAAGAGGAAAACTATAATTACTGGTATAATACCTAAAAATGCAACACACATAGTCAATCCGGGTGCACGAGTTCCCCCTTCACCTGAAAAAGAAGCCATATAAAGTGGTATTGTTCTCATTTTATGACCTGTTAGAATAACCAGAGGCCAAATAAATGAATTCCAACTTGCCATAAACTTAAGTATAAAAAGAGTTGCAGAAATAGGACCTGTAAGAGGTAAAAACACATTAAAAAATGTCCCGAATTCTGTAGATCCGTCTATATGGGCTGCTTCCCTTAAGCTATCAGGTAGCTGATCAAAATACTGCTTTGATAGTAGAATTCCAAATCCATCAACTATATTTGGAAGAATTAAGGGAAGAAAAGTGTTGGTAAGTTTAACTTTTGTAAACATCATATACATAGGAATCATCCTTGCTTCAAAAGGCAGCATCATTGTTGCCAATACAATATAAAATAAAAGCTTTTTATATTTGAATCTACCTTTGGAAAATGCATAACCGGCAAGTAATGCTGAGGCTAAATCAAGTAAAACACTGAAAATTCCTATAATTATTGAGTTTTTATAGGATGTTAAAAGATATCCGTTTTCAAATGCTATTTTAAAATTAAATAAGGACGGGTGTTTAGGAATAAAGCTTGGAGGAAAAGGTGGTTGTATATTGGCATACCTCTCAAAAGAGACTATTGACATCCAAACAAACGGTATTAACATCAGAATGCCAAAACTTAATAATACTACCGTTATGAATACCTTCAAAATTGAATTTATCCTATATTTTTTCCTATACATAATGCCTGTTTCAAGCATTTATAGAGCCTCCTAAATTTTCATTCTTGTCAGTCTTATATTAATTGCTGTAAATATTAAAATCATGAAAAATAGAATATATGATCCTGCTGATGCGACTCCAAATTCATACCCGCCAAAGCCCCTTTCAAATATGAATCCTACCATAGTATGGAGTGAACGTGCAGGGCTTCCCTGTAGTCCACCTAGTATATAGACATCGGTAAAACGCTGCAAACCATTTATCCATCCGATTACGGCAAGAAAAGAAAATGTTCCTCTCATAAGTGGTATAGTAATATGTCTCCAAGATTGTATTTTTTTTGAGCCGTCTATTAGTGCCGCTTCATAATAGTCGATTGGTATTGCTTGTAAATTTGCCAGAAATATTATTATTATAAAGCCTAAAGACTGCCAACTTCCCAGTATTATTGCCCCCCGTTTAGCGCTTACAGTATTCTCAAGCCAAACAACCGGCTGAATGCCAAATACCCCCAAAAAGCTGTTTAAAAGACCAAGTGGATGTAGCACGAACATAAAAAGCATTGCAGCTGCAACAGAAGGAGTTACATATGGGATGAAGAAAAGAATCTTCATGAGGTTTTTTCCCCACGTTAAATCATTAATCAAACAGGCAATAATAAACCCTATAGGTACCGTTATGAGTAGCTGAAAGAATGTTATGTAAAATGTGTTATATACGGACTTCCAGAAAAGGCCAAGGTTAAGTATAAATCTATAGTTTTCCAGTCCAATAAATCTTTCTATCGTTCCGTTTGAATAATAAAAACTCAACCTCAATGATTCCAGTATGGGATAGAGATTAAATAGTAATATCCCCAGTAATGTAGGTAAAAGGAAAATATACCATATTACACCCGGATTTTTCCTTTTTAATTTCAATGGTAAGTTTCGTGTATCCATACATACTCCTTTAAAACATAAGTAATTTTTAAGATACCTTCTGTCTTTCTTACATTGAAAGCTTGTATGTTTACATGAAGTCTGTTTTTTCGAGTGAACTCTAATCTTATTAACCGGAAAGAAATTACAATAGCTGATATGTAGCATAAAATATTTAATTGCTTAATTGCTCTTGTTTTTACAGGAACGATTATATTTAAAACCCTGATTTCTCACCAAAAACCAAATATTGATTTAGTTACTTGGTATCGATATCAATATTATCATGAAAATTATCCCTTGTCAATATATTTTTTACAATTTATACATCTTTTTGTAATACTTTTTAAACTACTTGTATTACTATTAATGGCTTACTGACGACGATATTTTTAGTCGAGCAAAGGAAGCGTAATGTTATTTATATTTATATGATATTTGGCAATACTTATCTATATTTAGCTATGTTTTACCAAATATATGCATTTTAGTATACGTAATATGATATCGATTCCAACTAATTTGATATCATTTAATTTAAGAACATTAAGAACATAATATAATTCACTCAAATTCCAAAAAACCCATAGCTTCCCAACACCTCTTATTTATAGTATTACTTAATGGCAATCCCTTATCCTTCTGAAACCTGTGAACTGCATATTTAAGATCATCATCATAAATACCGGATACCCATCCTTTGAAATATCCAAGGTTTTGAAGTCTTTTCTGTATTGCCATTACATCAGCACCTC
>CAZEYH010000011.1:0-19796 GCA_964515895.1 uncultured Clostridiaceae bacterium
CAAATCATATTTTTTGTTTCTTGATCTGTTAATACTTCCATTTTTCCTTTTAACATAATTCCAATATATTTTATTAATCCTTTATGATAAAAATAAATACTTGCATTAGGATTGTTTTGAAATTGTTTAACTTAGAGCTTGAAAAATTTAGTGGGGCATGCATGTTGGCATGTCCCACTTTTTAGTTTATATGTGTTAATTTATGTTAATAAACAAAATTAAATATTACAGGAGGAATATATGTTTGAGGAAATTTTAAAAAATGTAAAAGAAAAATCTCCGTTGATACACTCAATAACCAATTATGTTACTGTAAATGACTGTGCCAACACTATTTTAGCTTGCGGTGCATCACCCATAATGGCAGATGATCAAAATGAAGTTGAAGAAATTACATCAATATGTAATGCTCTTGTTATCAATATTGGAACGTTAAATGAAAGAACAATTAACTCAATGTTAAAAACAGGCAAGAAAGCAAATGAATTGAATCATCCTGTAATACTTGACCCTGTTGGAGCCGGAGCTTCTTCTCTTCGTACCAAAACTACATTTGACCTGCTTGAAAATATTAAGTTTTCTGTTATAAGAGGAAATATTTCAGAAATAAAGACAGTTTATAAAGGTAGTGGCAAAACCAAAGGTGTAGATGCTGATGTAAGTGATGCAATAACAGAAGAAAATTTGGAAGAAGCTGTAGTCTTTGCTAAGGATTTAAGCAAAAAAACCAATGCAGTAATTGCAATTTCAGGTGCTATTGATATTGTTGCCGATGAGAATAAAGCTTACATTGTCCGCAATGGCAATGCTTTAATGAGCAAAATAACAGGAACAGGCTGTATGCTGGCTTCACTTATTGGAGCTTATTGCGGAGCAAATCCGGATAAAATATTAGAGGCTACAGCAGCTGCCGTTTCTTTAATGGGGCTTGCCGGAGAACTGGCATTTGACAAACTCCAGGAAATATGCGGTGGAATCTCTACCTATCGCACCTTACTTATTGATTATATCAGTAAGATAAATGCAGAGATTTTGAATGGAGGAATTAAAATTGAAAGTAGATAAAAAATCCATGCTTCTATATGTAGTTACAGATCGTAGTTGGCTTGGAAAAAACCCCTTTATAAAACAAGTAGAAGAAATAATACAAAATGGAGCAACTTTTATACAGCTCAGGGAAAAGGATTTAAGTTATGAGGAATTTCTCAAGGAAGCAATAGAAATAAAAGCTTTAACGGATAAATATAAAATACCCTATGTTATCAATGATAATATAGAAGTTGCTCTTGCTTGTGATGCTGATGGAGTTCACGTTGGTCAGGGTGATATGCCGGCAAAAGAAGTACGTTGCCTTATTGGAGAGGATAAAATTTTAGGCGTTTCCGTTCAGACAGTTGAACAAGCAGTTAAAGCTGAAAAAGACGGTGCTGATTACCTTGGAGTAGGAGCTGTCTTCTCTACTTCAACAAAAGCAAACGCCAGTGTAGTTTCATTTGAAACTATTACAGCGATTTGCAAAAGTGTTTCTATTCCTGTTGTTGCAATTGGAGGAATTAATGAAAAAAATATTATGAAACTGAAAGGCACTGGTATTAATGGAGTTGCTGTTATTTCTGCAATTTTTGCAAGTCCCGATGTTGCAGAAGCTACAAAAAAACTTTATGAATTATCCGGAAAGATGGTGTTAACTTCTTGATGAATATGTACAGCATAAAAAATAAATCCAGTATAACCAAACTTAAGGCTGGGATTTTTGATCTTGATGGAACTATACTAAACTCAATGCCAGTGTGGGTTAACCTTGGTGCAGATTATTTGAAATCTCGTAACATAGTTCCACCACAAAATTTAAGAGATATATTGAAACCTTTGAGCCTAGCACAAGCAGCTGAATATTTTCAGAGGGAGTTTGGCATAACTGATACTATTAGTGAAATAATAACTCAAATTAATACTATGTTGGAACATGCGTATTTTTATGCTGTCGAAGAAAAACCAGGAGTTGTTAATTTTCTTGAAGATTTAAAAGCTTCAGATGTTAAAATGTGTATTGCTACTGCTACAGATAAATGCCTGGTTGAAGCAGCTCTAAAACGCCTGAATATTATTGACTACTTTGACTTTATAATCACATGCCAATGCGTTGGCGCCGGCAAAGATAGGCCGGATATATATTTAGAAGCTCTAAAAAAACTTGGTACAAAAATCCATGAAACTATAATATTCGAGGATGCGCTTTATGCTGTAGAAACAGCTAAAAAAGCAGGTTTTATTGTAGCTGGTGTTTATGATCCTTCAGCCCAAACCGATATGGAAAAAATCAAGGAACTTTGTGACTATTATATTGAAGATTTTAAATTGTTGACACTTGATGATTTTTAATATATTGCCGCTTGATGATTTTTACATGTTATCAATAGATCGTTTTAAATAAAACTTTATTTTACTTATGTTTAATTTTGATTAAAAGAAAAGATTTAAGATTAAAAAGACAGGAGTTAAAATTTATGAATAAGGTACTAACAATAGCTGGCTCTGACTGCAGCGGCGGAGCAGGAATACAAGCAGATATAAAAACAATTACTGTTCATAAGTTATATGCTATGAGCGTAATTACAGCTCTTACAGCTCAAAACACAATGGGAGTAACAGGTGTTTTTGAAGCAACTGCCGAATTTGTAGGTATGCAGATAGATGCTGTTTTTGAAGATATAGTTCCGGATTCTGTTAAGATCGGAATGGTTTCAAACGCAGATATTATCACCATAATAGCCGAAAAACTACTTTATTATGAAGCAAAGAATATAGTAGTGGATCCGGTAATGATCTCAACAAGCGGAAGTAAATTGCTCAATGACAATGCAATAGATGCATTAAAAACCAAATTACTAACTGCTGCGGATGTAATCACACCAAACATTCCTGAGGCTGAAACTCTTTGCGGATTTTCAATCAAAACTAAGGAAGACATGCAAAGAGCTGCAAAAGAAATTTCTGCAGCCATAAAAGGAGCTGTTCTTATAAAGGGCGGGCATTTCTGTGCAACTAGCAAGGAAGCTAACGGAGAATTTTCAGAATATTCTTGTAAAACTGAAAGTTCGGATGATTTGCTTTATAAAAACGGAGAGTTTCACTGGTTTCATTCTCCAAAAATATCAAATCCGAACACCCATGGAACCGGGTGCACTCTTTCTTCCGCAATAGCTTGCAATTTAGCTATTGGTTATGATTTAAAAACAAGCATACAAAACGCAAAAGCCTACATTACAGGTGCATTAAAAGCCGGACTTGACTTAGGTAAGGGAAGCGGTCCTCTTAACCATTGCTATAATATTACAGTAAATTCGTTCACATAAAGCTAATATTTACCAGAAAATATATTTGACTTGTATTTATATCTGGTTTGCAATTAACAACATGGCAAAACAACTTCCAGAGGATAATATTTGAACAAAACTTACATATTGGTATGTTATATTGGAACTTTGCTCATTAAAATTCTGTCTAAGCAAGTAGATGCTATATATTAAGTTAGTATATAATATGAAATAGTATGATTTTTATGTAAATACCTGGCTATTTATAAGATAGCTGGGAATTGCGTAATCATATAAAATTGCAGGGATTGGAACAAGAAATGAAAGTGAGGTCTGGGAGTTTATGGATTTTAAGGGTACTTTAAGAAATAAAAAATTGATGATAGGTATTACTGCTGCTATTGTTGTTATTGCTATTTCAGTAATTTTATTATTTGTAATAAATAACCTTTCTAATAAAAATTCTTTATCAAACAGATCGGAGGATAATACATCTAATTCAATAGATTCTTCCCTTACTAACACTGAAATATTGGATTTGGAAAATTTAGGAGAACTTGATATAGTTCCGCTGATTGCAGATAGCACCGGAGTAGATTTACATTCAGGTTTTAAAATTGTAAGTGAAAATAAAATTTCTCCATCACTTTTTCAAAAGGCTTTAACTATATCTCCCCAGCAGGAATATAAAATAGAGCAAATTTCTGACAGAGAGCTTCATATCAACTTTTCTGATGCTCTTAAACCTGATAGTATATACAGGTTTACTTTAACCAGCAGAGCTTCTAATAACACTTTAGGCAGTATTGCTTCCGGAAATTCAACTTCTAATGTTGAAGATTCTGCTGACGATACATCAACTAACGAATTTTCAGTTTCCCCCACTAATTACTCATGGGCTTTTCAAACAAAAAAATCATTTGCATTAATTAGAACAACTCCTCGAAACGGTTCTACTTATGTTCCCATAGATTCAGGTATTGAATTGACTTTTAGCCATGAAGGTGTCAAAAATATTGAGCAATATTTTGAAATTTCTCCTAAAGTTAATGGAATATTTACATATAATCATAAAACAGTAATCTTTATGCCTGAAAATCTGGAATATAGCACAATATATACTGTTACGGTAAAAAAAGGTCTGGGACTGGCAGGAAGTGATGAAACTCTTAATGAAGACTATATTTTCACATTTGAAACACGCCAGTCACCTGAACAAGAAGCATCAGAATACTTGAGATTTAACGAAATACTATATAACTTTACTCCTGACACCGAGCCAATATTAGATTTATATGCAAGTCAGGATTTTGAAAACCAAGAACTTTCAGTTTATGTGTATAAATACTCAAATGAAGATGATTTAATTAAAAACTTGAAGCAGTATGATACACCTGCTTATCGTACATTTGGAAGAAGCAGCCATATAAAGTTTGATGAGACCAACTTGCAGAAAGTAACAGAATTTAATACCAAACTTATGGCTAAGTCCAATAATTTCTGGTACGGCAGTTTTCTAATATTTCCCTCAACCTTACCGGAAGGTCATTATCTGGTTAATGTAAAATCACAAAATGCTGTATATCAAACTCATGTGCAAGTTAATGATTTATCAGTTTACGTTATGGCCGGTGACCAGGAAAGCCTTGTATGGGTAAACAGTTCAAGCACAGGCCAGCCGGTGGAAGATGCTGTTGTGTCTATTGTAAGCTCTATTGATGAAAATACTAGCACTGCAAAAACTGATAAAGATGGCATAGCAATAATTCCGGGGAATGTGTATAAAGATGAAACAGACCGGGACAATAGAAACAGTCTTAGCTATGGTGGATATTACAGCCAGCAGATTCTGTATTTCAAAATTTCTGGAAAGGAAGGTCCTGTTTTTGTCTCTCCACTTACATATAGCTCATATCAAGACCACAGATACTCCGGTACTGAAGCTGCCCAAAAATATTGGTCATATTTTTACACCGACCGTGGTTTATATCTACCTACCGACATCATACAAATATGGGGCATTGTAAGGCCAAGATCCGAAAGCAGCATACCTTCAAAAGCTACACTCTATTTGCATCGCACAGATTATTACTTCTATGAAGGATATACCCGCCAGGATGCCATAGTATCCAAAGAAATCGATATTTCTGATATTGGCACTTTCATAAGTAGTATGGAACTTACCAACTTCAATCCTGGAAGCTATTACATCCAACTTAAAGTTGGAGATGAAGCAATCATTGAGAAATATTTTGAAGTAAGGCAATATACCAAACCAGCATATAAAATTGACATCACTCCTGACAAGAAAGTAATGTTTGAATGGGAAAAACTGAATATGGACATCCAAGCCAGTTTCTTTGAAGGTTCTCCCGTATCAGGACTAGAGCTGAATTATTCACATTTCACTACCTGGGAAAGCCGTAAGGAAGGTAAACTTACATGTGATGACAGCGGAAATGCCAGCCTGGAAATATCACCTTTAACATATACAAATTCATGGCATCCCCTATATTTTAACTTTAGCATTAATAACGCAAAGGCTGAAGAAGAGGACATATATGCTCATAGTAGTGCGATTGTATTTCCCAGGGATACAATGATTGAAGTAAACTTTTTTGCCAGCAAAGACAAAACTAAAGAGTTAGACGGTCAAACAGCACATTTAGAAATTAATACAAGCCTGGTGACCCTTGATAAACTGAAAAATCAAACAGACCCATGGTACAACTGGTACAATCCTGATAGCTACCGTGGAAACACTACAGACATTCCTTTAAGAATAAGAATTTATGAACAACGCTGGGAAAGAGAAGAAACAGGCCAATATTATGACTTTATCAATAAAAAAGTGCAAAAAACTTACCGCTACTATGAAGTCAAAACATTAGTTAAAGAATATGATGCCCGTACAAACCAGGGAAAATATTCTTATACATTTCCTATAGAAGAAAACAAGAACTATACTGTTGAAGTTGATGGTACTGATACTCGTGGATACTATATACTGGAAACCGCATACTTAAATATATATCCCTATCCGAATGATAGCAATATTGACACGTATTCTATAACCACTGATGATAATACTTACAATTTTAGACCTGGTGACACGGTAAATATAAATGTTAATAGGAATGGTCTTGAGTTTCCGTTAACATCTAATAATCGTTTCTTATATATGATTCTAAAGGGTGGTATTCTTTCATATACAATAGAAAGTGATGCTGATTATTCCTTTAACTTTACAGAGGATTATATACCTAATATATACATAAAAGCACTCTACTTTGATGGTAAAAATATATTAGATGTGCAAAGCAGGCCAATTTTCTATGACTATAAAGAAAAAGAATTACCGATTGACATAAAAACTGATAAGCAAGAGTATAAGCCTGGGGATACTGTTGAATTGGAAGTAGAGGTGCGGGATGCAAATGGAAATCCTAGCAGAGCTGAAGTTAACTTAAGTGTGGTAGATGAATCATTTTTCGCTATACAAGATCAGCAAGTAGATACTCTGGCTTCACTATACAGATATAGTTTTACTTCAGGAATCCTGGCAGAGTATTTATCATATAAACCTATAGATATTAACATAGGATCACCAGAGTACGGAGGAGAAGGCGGGGATCAATCCATAAGGCAGCTATTCAAAGATAATGCCTGCTTTGCTGTTATTAAAACAGACAGCAATGGTAAAGGTAAAACAAGTTTCAAGGTTCCGGATAATCTAACATCATGGAGAATTACTTATCAGGCAGTTACTGATGATTTGAAGGCAGGAAGCGGCAAAATCAATATTCCTGTAAGACTTCCTTTCTTCGTAGATGTGATATTCAATAATATTTTTATGGATGGTGATACTGTTTGTGTATCTGCCAGAAGTTTCGGCACAGAACTGGCTGGTGATGAGAATGTGAAGTATACGGTTTTACTTGAAAAGAAGGATACGCTGGACGGTAATTCAATAATTGATAGCAAGACTTTCAGTTCTGAGGGCAAAGGAAACGGCATGGTAAACATAGATATGGGAAGGCTTGAGGAAGGCAGTTACTCAGTTACTGTAAAAGCAGAGCATGGAAAATACTCAGATGCTTTAAAAAGAGATTTTAAAGTAGTAAAAAGCATGCTTGAAGCTGCTAAATCAAAGCAGTACAAACTTACAGATAATGTAGATATAGCAACTGACATTAGTATAGCAGGTAATGGTTCACTTACAACTTTGACATTTTACAACGAAGGTTCATCAACCTACTATAACTCACTGCTCTCTTTGCTTCACACCTGGGGAGAACGTGTTGACCAGAAGCTTTCCAGGAAAATTGCAAATGAGCTTATTAAAAAGTATTACGGAGAAGACTTAAGCTGGACTCAAGGTACATCTCAAGATATATCCGAGTACGAATTTAACTCATATCAATTATATGACGGAGGCATTGCACTGTTTACTTATGATAGCAGCAATCCTGAAGTAACAGCAAAGATCAGCTCCCTGTCAAAAGCAATATCCAACTTAATATTCGACAGTACCGCCATGAAAGGGTATTTTTATAGAACGCTGGCAGACAGCCAGGCTGCCCCGGAAGATGTCGCCGCATCCCTTTGGGGGTTGGCATCACTTAATGACCCTGTTTTAATTGATATTCTCAATTTACTAAAGATAAATGACAATGCAGCAAATAATGTGGCTACCACAACTGTTTCAGATAGCCAGTCAGGGAACCCACCTGATAATCAGTTTAATAATCAGTCCGATATTCAGTTTGAAATCGGATTAAAAGAAAAACTCTACCTTGCTCTTGGTCTTGCGGAACTTGGCAGTATGAAAGAAGCTAAAGCTGTATATGATGATATTATAAAAGAATATGGTATAACCAGCAGTCCATATTTATATATTAATTCTAAATCCAGCAGGGATGATACAATAGAGCTCACTTCCCTATGTTCAGTGCTGGCTGCACATATTAACGCACCTGAAAAAGAAGCATTATTCAAATATGTTCAGGACAACTCAACCTATACTATCCTTACCAATCTGGAACGCTTGATATATTTAAGTTATATAACTCCAGATACAAAACAAAACGGTAGTTTTACTGTAGATATTAATGGTAGACGGCAAGATGTAATTTTGGAGAAAAATGAAATATTTAAATTGATACTCACACATGAAGCTCTGAAAAAAATTAAATTCACCAATATTCAAGGAGATATTGCTGTTACCGCAAGTTATACAGGACCGGTGAAAGATTATATAGAAGATATAAATAGTATGGTAACATTAAAACGCAGCTATAGCATAGATGGTATAACCAAATCTTCATTTAGCCAGTCAGATGTAGTTAAAATAACTCTTTATCCTGAATTTTCGGAAAACGCCCCTGATGGCTATTATGAGATTACAGACATTCTTCCGTCAGGAATGCGGTATGTATCAACTGCTAATTACTTTGATGAAAGATGGTATCCATTGGAAAGAAGCGGACAGAAAGTAGTATTTGGTTTTTACTACAACAAGAATATTAAACATCTTCTGCGAAGCATTACCTATTACGCACGTGCAGTAACACCTGGCTGGTTTACCGCAGATTATGCATTTGTTAAACATAGTGAAAGTGATGCATCCGGTTTTGCTGATAGAGTTCAAATTGAGATAACAAAGTGATGATAGAGTTCAGGTTGAGATAATAAAATGATGAGGTAAATTTGCCTAAAAGATGGAATATGCCTCATAGCCGCATTCATCTTTTAGGCTAATATTTGTTTTTTAATAATTGCTTTTTCTCAGGTATAATATGTACCAATTTTATTTTAATTTAAAAATGTTTAATACTAAAGGTAGTTATGGTTACAGATGAAAAATACTATTGCCAGATTAATTCAGTTGATTCAAAATAATAAAACATATAAGAAAGACAAAAATAAATATAGCTATAGGTATACATTTAGCAGTGGAGTATTACCGTTTGTATTGCCGCTTGTATTGCTAATACTTGTATGTGTATTGTCCTTTACAGTATTTGCCGGAGGATTGTCTGATAGGCTATTCTTAAAGACTAAACATAGCGAGAACAGTAAAAGTAATACTAATAATGATTACAGTATTAATAACTACAATAACGAAAATGACAATAACAATATCAATAGCAATAACATTAACAATATCGTTAGTAATAGCATTGGCAATAATCATGATAATAATAATGATAACTATAGCAGTAATTCTTCTGATAGTAACTCTCAAGAATACAATTATGATGAGTCAAGTAATCAAATAAACAACAAAAATCTGTCAGCAAGCAGGGAAATGCTGCAATGCAGATATTATAACGAGACAGAATTTATGAAATCTATATATGATGCACAGTCTATTAACATAAGCAATAGTCAATCAAAAAAGCAATCAGATGTAATCATCCAGCCCTCTACTGTCACCAATACTCATATAATTAAAGGCGGAATAGTTCCCCACCACCTTCTTGCCGGAAATATGATAGCTTCCTTTTTTAAAACAGTTTCAGCTGAACAACCTGAAATTATAGTAGTCATAGCTCCTAATCATACCGGTAAAGGAGTAAAAGAAGTACACACTGGTAGTTGGAGCTGGCAGACACCTTTTGGTACACTGGAAGCATATGAAAGTATTGTAAGCTCCCTGGTTGAATCAAAAATAGCAACTACAAATTTTAATTTATTGGAAGAGGACCATTCCATTTCAGCTTTAGTTCCGTATATCAAATATTACATGCCAGATAGTAAGATTGTACCTATACTTCTTCATGGCAGTTTTGGATTAAAAGATGCTCAAAAGCTTGGGCAAAATCTTCAGAGAAAATTGGAAAAAGAAAACAAGAAGGGTCTGATAATTGCCTCTGTCGATTTCTCACATTACCTTCCGCTGGAACAAGCTGAGCAAATGGATGAAATCTCAATAAAAGCTATTGAAAACAGGGATATGAATATAATCCATCAATTCAATAATGACTATATGGACTCTCCCCCATCTATCATTACTCTGCTTTCTGCCATGGATACCGCTGGTGCTGAACATATGAAAGTACTTGATCACAGCAATTCAGATATAATTGCAGGATCAAGGAGTAGCGAGACTACAAGCTATTTTACGGTTGTTTTTTTAGATAAGGTCAGACTTGATTAAGCTAAAAAATCAACTCATCTCCTTATCACATTTTTAAGCCTTCATTCAAGAAACTAATGAACCAACCAAACTCACTCCTGTTCCATTAATGACATTTGTAAAGTTTGCTTTATCATTCTTTTTTATACCCTTGTCTTATATAAATTCTTACTTTAGGGAGTAAAAGTATTTTTTTTCACATTGATTTTCCTAAATTTAACCAGTATAATTATATTTGTAATTTACTCTAACAGTTCTATAAAATACCTGCATCAACAGAAAATGAAAACTAGAGTTAAAACACAATAGCAAAAAAAGAAAGAATAATCTTGATAGTGTAAAGTAACTTATGAAAAACAAAAAATGGTATTATTTCAGGGAGGTCATACTATGAGTGAAAAACAGTATGAAGTGGTTGTTTGTGGCGGAGGTATTGCTGGAATTGCAGCAGCTCTTGCTGCAGCAAGAAATGGTGCCAAGACATGCTTGATTGAAAGAGAATTTGCCCTTGGGGGACTTGCTACTCTTGGTTTGATTGTTATATATCTGCCTCTTTGTGACGGAGCTGGAGTAAAAATGTCTGCTGGCATTGCTGAAGAACTTCTAAAATTGTCAATTAAATATGGTCCGGGCGAGATTCCGGAAGTCTGGGTAAAAGAAAATGCTACAACTGCTGAACGCTCCGGTACTCGATATAGACTTCAATATAATGCAGCATCCATGATGATTGCAGCCGAGGAACTGCTTTTATCAGAAAATGTCACAATTTTTTATGGTGCACATATTTCAGGAGTAAAATGTGAAAATGGTAAAGTTACTGCAGTTGTAATTGAAACGAAATCCGGAAAACAAGTTATCAACGGTTGCTCTTTCATAGATGCAACTGGTGATGCAGATATTTGTTGGTTAGCTGGTGAAGAGACTGTAGACGATCCAACAAACAGACGGACAGGTTGGTACTTTTCTTATGATGGAAAAGAAGTAAAACGCAATGCATTAACTGATCCGCCTTATACAGATATTCCTGAAGGTAGCCGTCTTTATAGCGGTACTATATTAGAAGACATTACCCAGCATTGTATTGATGGTAGAAAAATGATTTTAGAACATGTGCAATCACTAAAGAAGGATAATCCAAATATATATCCACTAATTATTCCTTCAATACCAGGTCTTCGCATGACTCGAAGGTTAGCTGGAACCTTTGAATTCAGTGAAGAACTCCATGAAAACTGTTGGTTTAGCGATGCAATCGGCATGATCGGTAACTGGAAGGTTTCAAACAAGCGTTATAGTATTCCTTACAGGTCTATAAAAGCAGTTAAGAACTCAAATCTTTTTGCAGTAGGACGTTGCTGCTGTGCTGATAAAAGTGGATGGGATTTGACCCGAGTAATTCCAACCTGTGCTGTTACCGGTGAAGCTGGAGGTACTGCTGCAGCAATGCTTGCTGTAACTGGTAACCAACCTGAAATTGCTGAATTACAAAAAGTATTACGTGAAAACGGAGTACTACTACAGCCGGAATTATTCTCAAAAAAAATGTAAGATATGAGGTTCTAACTTAAAACAGGTGCATTAATTTAGAGATGAGAAGTTAGACTTTTATTTCCAAAGAGGATGTAAAAAATTCTGTGTATAGATGAATAAAATCTCTCCTTCTTGGCAAGGATTGACAATAATAATTACCAAGGAGGAGAATTTTATGTCAACATTAACAAAGGAGCAAGTAAAAGAAATTATTCGGGGAAATAATTTCCAAAGTGTCACAGATGTAAGTAGCTATTTAAAGGATATTTTTAAAGATATTATCGAGGAGTTACTGGAAGCCGAACTTGAAATGAAGCTGGGATATGCTAAAGATGATGTAAGTAATAAGAATACTGATAATAGCAGGAATGGTTATTCACCCAAAACTATAAAAAGTGAATTTGGTGAAGTCGACATACAAGTTCCAAGAGATCGTAAAGGTGAGTTTGAACCTAAGATTATACCAAAATATCAAAGAAATGTTTCGGGTATAGAGGAAAAAATTATAGCACTCTATGCTAGAGGCATGTCAACTCGAGATATCGAAGAACAGATACGTGAAATTTATGGTATTAGCATTTCAGCAGAAATGGTCAGTAAAATTACTGATCGTATTGTTCCGGAAATTAAGGAATGGCAGCAAAGACCTTTAGATCCAATATATCCTTTTATTTTTTTAGATGCCATACACTATAAGATTAGAGATGATGGACGTATTTTAAACCGTGCAGCTTATGTTGTTCTAGGTGTTACAATTGAAGGCAATAAGGATATATTAGGTATATGGATAGGAGAAAATGAGTCTTCCAAGTTTTGGTTGGGCATCATGAATGACCTTAAAAACAGAGGAGTACAGGATGTATTGCTGTTTTGTGTGGATGGTCTTACAGGACTGAGGGAAGCTATTAATGCAGCATTTCCGAAAGCAGAAGTACAACGTTGTATTATCCATCAACTACGCAATTCTTTTAAATATGTATCTTATAAGGACATAAAAACATTTAGTAAAGATTTTAAGGAAGTATACCGTGCTATCAATGAAGAAATAGCACTGGAAAAGTTTTGTGAGCTAAAGGAAAAGTGGGAGAAAAGCTATCCTTTCGCTATTCGAAGTTGGGAAAGAAACTGGGATGTATTAACCCCATTTTTTAAGTTTCCGGAAGAAATACGAAAGATTATCTATACAACTAATATTATAGAGGCTCTGCATCGTCAATACCGGAAAGTTACGAAATCAAAGACCATGTTTCCTTCAGACAGTTCACTAGAAAAAATACTATATTTAGCATCTATGAATGTGATGAAAAAGTGGACTCAGAGGTATAAGAATTGGGACAAGGTACTAAGTCAGCTACTGATTCAATATCCAGGACGATTGGAAAGCTATCTTTAAATAACAATTATTACCTCATTGAAAGCATCCAACTTTCTTTCCCAGAAAGAAAGTTGACAAAGAAATGGTCCTCATTGCCGGACGGGCTAGACCTCACAAATTACATTTTGTAAAAAAGGTTATAACAATCCATTATAAATAATTATTGCCAATTTTATTTAAGTTTATGAATAAAACTTCATAAAACTGGCAATAATCTAAATATAAGATAAAAGAAATAGTTGACTACGTAAACTACTGTAAACTTAAATTATCTTGCTCAAGAAGGATAGAAATTTTCTGATACACAAAATTATTTACACTCCCTTTCCAAAAGGGGACATTCCTCTACTCAAAAGGAATACCTCTTGCTCGGAAGAGGTGTGTCCCCTTACCTTAATAGCGCATTAAACAAAAGCCGAAAAGTTCCATATGATTGTGCTCTGAACTGAGGTGAAAAGCCATATAGTATCACTCGTCCAATTCCGTATTTTATACATAATAACGCAGCTTTACCATGAAGTTGCTCTTCCCCTTTTATGTAACCACTCCTAAGTATATTACATGAATTTCCATATGTTGCAACTATCTCATAGTCCTGTGCATTGAATGTTTCTGAAATTGAAAATGCTGGTGAATGCCAATTAACTATATTAGCTTCTTCCTGCATGCCATAACACAGCCAGTGCTCTTTATTCAATTTTACCTTCAGGATTGAGCCATGAGCTCTAAACTTCTCTTTAGGTAAATTTTTCAATACATTTGTAACTTTTAGTCCTAAAGCATCTATTACATAATCGCAACTTTCGTTAAATGCAAGTAACGTACCACCCTTCTCGACATAGTTCTTTAATGCAGCCTTACCCTGCTCTTTAAGCCCACTTTTATATTTATCTGGTTGTGCACCAACCCACTCCGTCTCAAATACTTTCGGATTGCCATCAAGTTCATTTGATTTGTCGCTTGGTAATATTAACACATCATAACCAACCAAACCTTCATATACATCAAAATCCATAACTGTACTATAACTAAATCCGAATTTATCAAGTACAAGTCTTGTCCACCCTTCTTCGATATTACCTCTAATATATCTTTGAAATACTGCAATTTTTAGTTGTTTTATTTCTTGACCCGATGCTGTATTAAAACCTTCTGGTGTGCGATATACTTTAACACCATTTTTTAGTAGGCGATTAACTTCAATATAGCTTTCGGTATTACTTGCCTTATAAACTCCAGTATGCACAGTACTAGGAATCTCACAAAACGGTTGAAGTTTCGGTAAAGATATCTTATTTGCGGCAATCACTTTTGTACCAAGATATGCTGCCAACTCATTTGTAAGCATATCTTTTTCTTCAGGCATAGCCCCCCCGTACATTGTTAATCTTTCCATTGAGAGTTCAGGATTACATAACAAATTCATAACAAGACAAAATTTAGGTTGTGCAACCGGCACAATAACTGTCCCTTTCGGATAGCAAATCTTATCAGCAATAAATTCTTCCTCGGTAACTTTCATCACTATTCTCAACTGCAAAAGAATGCGTAAGAGTTCTTTACGTGCACCTTCATCTTCTCCATCCTGTGCCGGGGGGATTATAAATGCTTTAATATCTTGTCTTTCACCTTCCTTTAACTGAGTTAATGCCTTAACATGGGTATTTAGTAATATTCTTTCTTTATTTACAGACATAGTATTAAGTACTGACATTGCACTCAGGAATTGTTGCTTTACAATATCACTTAACCGCCACCACCCACCTTTCCAGGGGTTTGGATATAATACTTGTCTGTACTCCGGAGGATAATTATTTATAGTCTTCAATTGAACAGGATGTATGTATCGTGGTGAAGCAAACTTGGCATTTGCAGATTCTGTTAATATTCCTGTAATATTGCTGCAAGATGTTGCACAACTTAGTGAATCTAACATTTCATTGGCAAATAATGAATTGCTAACTACTCCACTTATACCCGCAGCTTCCAAGTCATACGAAATATTGATACCATACCATCCCTGCTCACGTACTGTCAACGGATTAACATATGGCTTTATCGGATTTTTGTACGGAGGTACAAACATGCGTGCCTCATAACTTCCCATTTGATGATGATCAACAAACACCTGAGGCAGCCATTCCCAAAATATTATCTTGTTTATATATTTTGATTCTACCAAATTATTAAAAATAGCATCCCTGTTAGTGTCATGTCCTGCATATTTATGACATAAGACTGGTAAAGAGCTTCCTTCATATTCCGTATTTTTGTATTCATGATAAAAATTAGTTACTGCTATTTGCCCATCTGGATTAGCACATGGTATCATAACAAGCACAACATTTTTTAGTATGTTTAAAACTTCATCCCTACTGCTTGATAACAGTTCATATGCTAATAGTGGTGACATCTGTGTGCCGCCAATTTCTCTTGCATGAATGCTCATATTTTGGACACATATACATACACCCTTTTTTACTAACTCATCTCTCTCTTCTGTTGTAATTTCCGTACACTCTGCAAGCATGTGGCTTATTCTTTTTATTTCATCTAGCCTGCTTAAGTTCTCCGGTGAAGATATTACAACCTGCAAAAAAGGATTACCTTCAGTAGTAGGACCCATATCTATTACTTTGATTCTTTCTGATTCTTTTTGAAGAAGATAAAAATATTCGACAATCTTGTCCCATCGTATAAGCTTGCAGTCGCTACCAGGCACAAATCCAAAAAACTCTTTTGGAGATGTTATTTTTTCCATTTCCCTTATCATTTCCTTTCCATGTTATCTATATAATTTAGTAGTAAAGTTATATTAGATATATATTATTATATTATTTGTTAACAAATTCCTTATGACTCTCACGCCAAACTCCGGGAGAAACACCCATGATTCGTCTAAACGCTTTGTAAAATGAGTTTTGGGATGCAAAACCGCAATTCAAAGCAATATCGTTTATTGTTATATTAGTTTCCAATAGCAATTGACGTGCTTTTGCAAGCCGTATTTCCTCAATATGCTGACTTGGATTTTTACCTGTTTGCTCTTTAATATAATTTGAGAGATATTTTTCTGACACACCGAGTTTTTCAGATATTAAGCTCACTGAGAGCATTGGATCATCAAAATTTTGAGAAAGGTATTCTCTAAACTCCCTAAGTATTCGGCTATTATTGCTTTTCTTTCGCATTTGCACCTCATCGCATACATCTGTTGCGCTAATCTTTAAATTTTTGAACATAGCAATTACATTTTCATCCGCTTTATATTCACACGATTTTATAAATGCATATTCGCCAATACTCTCTGCTGCCAGCAATATGATATTCTGCAGCGTGTAAAATACCCTTTCAAGGGTTTTTCCCATCACATATTTATTAGAGACAATCTTTTCATACACGGAATCTATAATCTTTAATGCCTGTTCTTTATCACCTGAAATCAACATTTCATGTAGTTTCTGTATTGTACTTATATCCACATAATTTGCAAGGCCTTGCGAGTCGCAATAAAAAGCAACTGTATTTTCTTCATCTGCCATTAACACACGAAGCAAATTGTGAGCTTGGGTATAGCACTTTGATATATCTTCTAGTCCCACTCCTTTCGAACTCACCGCAACTGATGCTGATACTCCGGCCTTTGACCTAAAGTACTTTAATATACTATTTAAAGTATTTCTTAGCTTATCAAAATCACATTCATCTATCCTTATTACTACTATCAATTGCTTAATAAATACTGTATGTATAAATTCAGCTTCTTTAAGATTATCCCGCACCAATTCTTCGCACATAACATTTAACACATGCTGAACTCTGTCGTTTTTGTTAAAAAAACCGATTATTGCAATAACATATGGATGTTCCAAAAATGAAAAATACTCGTGAGCTTTTTCATTTTCCTCTTTTGCAAGAGGATAATTATTCAACAACTTATCAAAAAGATTTAACTTTATTGAACGTTCAAGATTATCTATCTTGTCACTATACTGCAGCTGCATCCATTTAAATTGCCTTTGATTCCTTTGTGCCAGTATAAATGCAACTATAATGCTAAATATTAACGATACCATAAAAAAGGTCTTCAAATTATTAATAACCTTTTGTATTTTTATTGAGAATACATTCTTTGGTAATGCTATTACGGTTTTTAATCCGCTTGTTTTACTTTCTACAGTAATTAATTCCGAATCCCTATGATCAATATTCGAAATAAGTTTAGCTGAATTGCTAAAAAATATACGTTCACCTGACTCCTGCTCAATATATGCAATCTCATATGTATCAACGCTACCAAACAGCATTCTTTCTAACTTCTCACTATCAAACATACAAACCAAAGCTGAATCGTATTGGTCAGTAAGTGAATTTTTTGCAGGTATTATATATGGAATAACATTTGTGCTAATATGTGTTGTCAAATCAACATAAACAATAGAATTTAAGAATCTGTTCTGTTTAAAAAAACCGGTAATAATATCTTTCCACTCATGCCAGGATAATTGATCATATTTAAATAGTTCGTTATACATAGCTTGGTATTCACTTATAACATGTTTACGTGAAATTAATATATCATTTTTTTTGAAAACAAAATAACATTCCTGAACTGTTTCTAACGGTACCAAAATATCACGAAAAAATGCCTGTGCACGTGTCATATAATAAAATTCCGATGGTTTCAGATCTCCACCCTTTGCTCTTGATAATAACATAAAATAATAATTACTCCGTAGAGATGTTGAAACACTTTTCAGTATGGTAAGGTCATTTTCAAATTGCATAAGTCTTTCTGTAAGCAACTTTTGGTACTCCATGTAAACATTTTCTTCAATAGATTTTACTGTTACTGAATATAAAGGAAAAAAAGCAATGGAAACTAATATGCCCATAATACAATAGTTTATTATAAAGTTTATAACTGTGCCACGTTCTAACTTCAAATGTGTAAATTTCTGCAAACTTAATCTCACTCTAATTCACACCTTAATACTATTATATGTATATTATACTATAGAAAGTTTTAAAAACAAACTATTCTAAGCTGTGTAGCTTACGGATTGACCCCTTAATATTGGACAAAAACTCACGAATGCTTTCTCTATCTTAGATTATCTATATTTTAATGTTTTTCGCTTCTTTTATTTATACATAAATATTTATTCTCATCAAGGGTAAAGGCTAAAGCCCTTGCTATCGCAAGCCCTTGATTTCAGCTAAATATTTATGTGGTTTTCACCTAAGCGAAAAAAAACATTAAAGCTTTACTATTAAGGATTTTGCTGTTCCATCTAAGGTTCTTTGGTAGAATTCCATTGGAGGAATATGGCCTATAGAACCATGGATTCTAGTTTTATTATAGGATTTCATGTATTTAGAAACTTCTTTGTAAGCTTCCGCATAGCTTTCAAATTCGAATCTTGATAAACATTCATCTTCCAGTATTCTGTGGAAGGACTCTATATGAGCATTTTTATTTGGGGTTTTAAACGGTATTCTTTCATGCTCTAAATTTAGTTCTTTACATGTATCTTCAAATTTATGGCTAATAAATTGTGGCCCATTATCGGACCTTATAACTAACTCATTATCTTTATCATAGAGTCCACGCTTCATTAATGCTCTTTTAAGAGTTATGGCTATATCTTCTGCAGTGCAAGATAATCCCATATGGTATTCAACAATGTTTCTATCATATACATCTAGAAAAGAAGCTATATAAAAGAATCGATCTTCATCATGAATATAACCGTATTTAATATCCACTTCCCATAGGGCATTGGATTTAGTGATTTCTCTATTTTGAGCGATCTTTCTTGGGTGTTTTTGTTTGATTATCCTTTGAGGTCTTAATATATTTAATTCTTTACATAATCGATATACTTTCTTTTTGTTAATGATTAAATTAAACTTCCTTCTTAATACTATGGTTATCTTATAATAGCCATAGAATAATCCCTCCGATTCAATAATTTCACAGATATATTCTTTAATTTGCTCATCACAGATAATCTTTCCATCAGCGGTTTTAGATGAACCAGGGATTGGCCTACCGCCTTTGTTTACTAACTTTTCGTCTTCTGTTTGCTGTAGTCTTGAATCTTTATTTACATTATAATAATAGGTTGATTTATTTAATCCAAGTATTTTAAGCACTTTAGTTACTGGGTATCCATAACCAATCCACTTGTTAGCTATATTTACTTTATCTTCTATTTTGGGGTCGTTTTTTTTAGAAGGTCCTTAAGAATAGCTATTTCGAGGTCCTTTTCACCTAATAGTTTCTTTAACTGCTCATTCTCTTTATCTAAAGAGGAATTAGTGCTGTAATCTATATTAAGAGGATGATTGGTTTTCTTAGACTTCTTAGACTCCCTAACCCATCTTGTTACTGTACCTGGGACAATATCATGCTTTCTTGCTACTAAAG
>CAZEYH010000012.1:0-7156 GCA_964515895.1 uncultured Clostridiaceae bacterium
CATGATGTTTAAGTGCTCTAACAGTTGCAACAATAACAACTGCAGAAGTTCTTAAGTCTCCTAACCTGCATTTTATATCCAGGAATTTCTCAGCCCCAAGGTCTGCTCCGAATCCTGCCTCAGTTACAACATAATCTGAAAGTTTTAGTGCTACTTGCGTTGCCATTAAGCTGTTACAACCATGGGCAATGTTTGCAAAAGGTCCACCATGAACAAAAGCCGGAGTATGTTCTAGTGTTTGCACTAAATTAGGCTTTAGAGCATCCTTTAATAGTGCAGCCAAAGCACCTTCAGCATTTAATTGGCCTGCAGTAATAGGTTTATCATCTCTTGTATATCCTACAACAATATTCTTTAGGTTTTCCTTCAAATGGTCTATACTTCTGGAGAGGCATAAAATAGCCATTATTTCAGAAGCTACCGTAATATCAAATCCATCTTCCCTAGGTACTCCATTTGTTCTTCCGTTCAAACCATCTACAATAAATCTTAGCTGCCTGTCATTCATATCTATACATCTTTTCCAGGTTATTTTCCTTGTATCCAAACCAAGTTGATTTCCCTGATAAATATGGTTATCTACCATTGCTGCAAGTAGATTATTTGCAGCCCCTATTGCGTGTATATCTCCGGTAAAATGTAGGTTTATATCTTCCATAGGTACAACCTGTGCATATCCACCGCCTGCTGCACCACCTTTTATACCAAATACAGGTCCTAGAGATGGTTCTCTTAAGGCTATCATAGTTTTCTTTCCAAGCTTGCTTAATGCGTCTCCTAGCCCTACTGAAGTAGTTGTTTTCCCTTCACCTGCAGGAGTAGGAGTTATAGCAGTTACAAGAATCAGCTTTCCGTCTTCCCGGTCTTTTAGTCTGTCAAGAATATTATAATCTATCTTGGCTTTGTATTTCCCATATAATTCCATATATTCCTTGTCTATACCTGCTTTTTCTGCAATCTTTTCGATAGGTACAAGTTCTGTGCTTTGTGCTATTTCAATATCACTTTTATACTCCATACAATCTCTCCTTCTATATATTTTCTTTTCATTTTAATATTTTATATCGTAAATATTTTTTATTATAAGCTACTTTTTGCTAAAATGCATTTTTTACAATATTAACATAACAGCCTTAAAATTGTTTAATATATGTATTATATGTATGGGGGACGTTCCTACGTTAATATTCCTGAGGCATATCGTCCAGTTCCTCCATGCTAAAAACCGGGCCATCTACACACACATATTTATGACCTATATTACACTTTCCACATTTGCCCACTCCACATGTCATTCTCATTTCAAGAGTCGTATATATCTTATTCTTTGGCATACCTAACTCAATAAGTTTTGCCGATACAAATTTTATCATTATAGGTGGTCCGCAGGTAACAGCGAAAGTATTATCAAAATCTATATTCATTTCTTCAACTATATTGTGAGGAAAACCTACTTTTCCATACCATCCATCTTCAGGTCTGTCTATTGTTAATATGATTTCAGTATTTTTAGCTTTAGACCATTCTCCAAAGTCTCTTTTATATATAAAATCGCCGGTACTCCTTGCTGCTAATAACATCTGAACTTTTTTATATTTATTCCTGTTTTCCGGATGAAGGATATAAGTTATTAAAGGACGCAGAGGTGCAAGCCCCAACCCTCCTGCAATAATTAAAATATTGTTGTCTTCCATTAAATCTAAAGGAAAGGCATTGCCTAGTGGACCTCTTATCCAAACAATATCACCTAGCTTTAAATTATGTATTGCTTCAGTAACAAGTCCAACCCTTTTAATGCTGACTTCAAAACAATCTTTATTTAAAGGAGATGATGCAAATCCAAAAGGTGCTTCCCCAAAGCCTGGTATTGAAAATTCAAAAAACTGTCCTGGCATAAACTCCATGCATTTTTCCCTACCAGCTAATCTAAGCTTATAGGTTTTTATGTCTATATCAGATGATGTTTCCTGAATAATATCCATAATTTCAGCTTTTATAGGTAAATATAAATTATTCACTTTTTAGCTCCTCCATAACTTTTTAGCTCATTCATAATTTCTTGCACTACATTTCTAATATTCATGCCTACAGGACAGCTTCTTATACATCGGCCGCACCCGGTACAGGCAATATAACCAAAGTTTTTTCTTACATAAAGGTATTTGTGCAGTATCCTTTGGCGATATCTTTCCTCTTTTGAAGGTCTTGGATTATGTCCTGAAGCATGCACTGTAAACTTAGGATACATACAGCTATCCCAACACCTGTACCTTACTGCCTTACCATCTTCATAAACATCTTTAAAGTCAAAACAATGGCAGGTAGGGCAAATATAAGTACAGGCCCCACAACCCAAGCACTTCTCCGCTATTCTATCCCAATTAATCTTGTTAAACAATATGTTTTCATCAGCATCAGTGCTTAACAGTTCTTTTTCAAAAGAATTATTTTTTTTATATTCTCCTTCATATCTATATTCATCTGTACTTACATCTAAAATAATACCTTTTAATTTTAATATTTCCAGAACAGAGTCTCCTTTATCTGTAAATGAATAAACTATATGGTCCTGTAAATTGTGGTCCTGTAAATTATTTTTGATAAATATATCGCATTCCTTTGAAAAGTTTTTGTCAATTCCCCTCTCATGGCAAAAGCATCCCGGTTCCTTGTTCTCACACCCTATTCCAATTAGAATAGTATTCTCACAACGTTTGACAATCCTGTCATCTTTAAATTTCCCTTCGGAAAAAATGGTTGTTAAAATTTTTAATGCTTCAAGGTCACATGGCCTGACACCAAATATTACTGTTTTGCCTACACATCCTTCTTCTGTAAAAAAGCCCCCTTCGAAAACTTCTTTTACAGTATTGCTTACATTATCAAATACCATAAGTTTTTCTACTTGGGGGAACAAAAACTCCTTGGGTGATTTATAGGGAAGGTTGTCATTAATAATTGATTCAATGATATTACCAATAATATTGTCTGTAACATTAATTTTATCTTCATTAATTTCTTTGTTGACTTTCTTATTGATTTCTTTATTGATTTCCGTGAATTCTAGTAAATCATCCCTTTGTAATGGTGCAATCAACCTGAAATTTTCTATTAATGCTTCTAGGACTTCTTTAATCTTATTTTTTTGCACTGTAACACATTTCATTCATCCGCACCCCCAAGAAAACCTATTTCTCTGTCATCTTTGCTAAATTGAGCTAATGCAGGTATTTCATCAGGATCTATTCCTGCTGTATATCCATAAACTTCTTTGCAGAAGCTAGTTATTTCTTTTATAAGGTATCTTATTTTTACTCCTGAAGGACATACTCTTTCACATGCACCGCACTCAATACATCTCCCTGCTAAGTGCATTGCTCTTCCTAGGTGAAATACCATTTTTGTTCCTATTTCAATATTATCAGGGAGCCAATTTGGTACAGTTCTATCAATAAAACATGTCGGGCAATAGCAACCATAGCACGCTTGCCTGCAGGAAAAACATAAAATACACTTATTTATTTCTTTCCGGAACTTTTCAAGCCTTTCTTTACTTATATCTGATATAGAATCGTTCATCAAGCATTTATCATCGTGTATTAAATCAGCTTGCATATCCAGTGATATATCCGTATTCGATACACAATCTCTTAATATTTCTTGTGATAAATCCTTCTTTGCTGAGTTTTCTATTATGCCGCTTATTGCAGTATTTCCGTGGTAATAAACTTCACCGTTGCTTTTTATAAGCACATCAAATATTGGAGGAATTCTGACACTGCACTCGCTACAGCCCGGGGAAGCTGAACCATCCGGTTTTTTCATTCCTTCACATTCCATTCCAATTATATAAACATGGTCTCTATCTATCTGGTTTTCAACCATATACATCACTATTGCCCGGGCATCACATGGTTTTGCTACTATTCCTTTTACTCCTACTACCCCTGCTTTATACTGTTTTTCATCGTTGTCCTGTATTTTTTCTTGATTTTCCAGTAGATATTTCGAAAGATTGGGATTACAGTAATCATCCCACCTTATTTTTTCTGTTTCATCTTGTTTTCTGATAAAATAAGGTATCACACTATTTTTAATATCACTACCAGTAAAAGCCAATATTAAATCAACTTTTTCTTCTTCAAAAAGTTTTTTGCAAATGTTGATTAATTCTTTTCTTTGACTGTTTTTATGCTGTTCTTTTATAGGTATTCTATAATGCAACTGACAGCTTTCCGATTTAGTATTTGATTGATTTTCCCAAACCATTTATTTCACTCCCGTCAAATCATTGGGTCCCAATTTTTTTACTCTATTTGTCACTTCTTCAACAACTTCAGCAAACCTGTTACCTTCGGAAGCAGATACCCATGTAAAGTGTACCCTGTCAGGATTTATACCAGCTATTGCTATAAGTTTTTTGAGTACTGTAAAACGCCGCCTTGCATACATATTTCCTGAAAGATAATGACAATCTCCCGGATGGCAACCCGACACCATAACTCCATCAGCACCATCTACTAGAGCTTTAATAATGAATAGCGGATTGAGTCTGCCTGAACAAGGAACTCTTATAATTCTTATATTGGGCGGATACTGAAGTCTGCCAGTACCTGCAAGATCAGCACCAGCATAACTGCACCAGTTGCATAAAAAGGCAATAATCGTCGGTTCCCATTCTTTAGTGTTTCCTTTATTCATTATAGGATTTAACGCAGAATTAGCAACTTCATTGTCCGTCATCTCATGCCCTCCTTAAAAGATACTCAATTTCACTAATTATCTGTCTATCAGAGAAGCCATTTACATCTATAGCACCACACCTACATGCTGAAGAACATGTACCACAACCTTTGCAAAGTGCTGCGTTTACTACAGCCTTCTTTACGACCCCATTTCTTTTCTTTATTTCCTGTACACTTACAGCTTTATATGCACAAACTTTTTCACAGGTACCACAAGCTGTACAAAGCTCTTCTGAAACTTGAGCTATTGTACCCTCAGACTCCAAAAATTCTTTAGATATTATGGTTGCTGCTCTTGCTGCTGCCGCCTTTCCTTGTGTAATACATTCCTTTAGATTTTTCGGGCTGTGAGCTAGTCCGGAGAAAAATACACCATCGGTGGCAAAATCAACAGGTCTCAACTTTGCATGCGCTTCAAGGAAAAAACCTTCTTGATTAAGTGGAACTTTAAGAAGCTGAGCAAGTTTCTTATTTTCTTCTATTTCCGGAATAATTGCACTACTTAGAACTACTAAATCGGCATCCAAATTCAAATAGTCTTTAAGTAACAGATCATAAGTCTTTAGTTTCAGCTCTCCCTTTTCATTAAAATAGACTTCAGGTTTGTTATCAGTTTTATAACGAATAAACTGGATACCCTCTTTACGGGCCCTGCTGTAGATTAATTCATTCATACCATAAGTCCTTATATCTCTATAAAGAATAGTTATATTTATATTTTTATCTAATTCTTTAAGTATAAGAGCATTTTTTAATGCCTGTGTACAACATACCCTACTGCAATAGGGCCTTTGGTCATCTCTTGATCCTACACATTGAATCATTACAATATTTTTTATCCTGTTGCAGACATTACTATCAGATTTATTTTGAATATTACTATCTTTATTATTTTCGGCATTACTGTTTTTATTTACTGCACTAATGTTTCGGATTATATTTTCCATATTGAAATTTTTACTTAATTCATTTTTCAAAACTTCTTCCAATCCCATTTGAGTAATTATTCTTTTGTCTGTTCCATATAAAAACTCATCGGGACGGTATTCTTTTGCCCCGGTTGCAACAATTACAATACCGTGATTTATCTCCTTATCTCCTTCCATAGTTGAAAGAACAGTAGAATATTTCCCTACATAACCATCAATACTCGTTATCTGCGAATTTAGAAACACACTGATTAATTCATTATTCATAGCTCTATTTATATACTTCTCAACATATGCATTAACCGGCCTTCCTGAAGGCATTACACTTAGGTTTGCTGCATTTCCGCCTAATTTTTCGGTTTTTTCAACTAAGTATACTTTATACCCCATATCCGCTATTTCGAGAGCGGCAGATATACCTGACATACCTCCCCCGATGACTAAAGCCGACTTGTTAACTTCAATTTTTTGACGTATAAGCTGTCTTGCAAAGGTAACTTTTCCTACAGCCATTCTTACCAAATCTTTTGATTTTTCTGTTGCATCTTCATATTGATTCATGTGAACCCAGGAACATTGATCCCTTATATTTGCCATTGAGAAAAGATAGGGATTTAAGCCGGTTTTCTTAAGGACCCCTTGGAACAAAGGTTCATGAGTTCTAGGGGTACAGGAAGCTACTATAATTCTGTTAAGATTATATTCCTTTATTCTATCTATAATGGTTTTTTGCGCATCTACTGAACATGTATAAAGATTATCCTCTGCATGAGCTACAAAGGGCAATGTTTTTGCATATTCTACAATTGCCTTTACATCAACAAATCCTCCAATATTTACGCCACAGTGACACACAAACACACCTATTCTTATTGGTTCCTTGGAAACATCCCTCTCCGGAATCTCTTCTTCCTCCTTAAAATATTGGGCGTACTCATCAATAACCGCATCGCCTATCTTGGAAACATTTTCCGGTATCACTGTGGGAGTCGTTGCCTGAGCTGCTGTTGAAATCCTTTGCGAAATCTTTGCTGCTGAAGCTGCAGCAGCACTTGCTTCTACAACGGTTTCAGGAATATCTTTAGGTCCGGAAGAAGCCCCACAGGCTAATATACCATCTTTAGTCGTTTGAGGAGGCTGCATTTCATTAACCCATACAAAACCGTATTTATCAGTTTTTACTTCAGCGTCTTCCAATAAAGGTTTAAGGTCTTTGCTTGCCTTAAGTCCTACCGATAATACCACCATATCGTATTCTTCTGAATCAGCATTGCCTTCATCATTACAATAATTGATAATAAGTTTTCCGTTATCATCATTTCTAACAATTTCCGAAACCCTACTCCTGATAAATCTTATACCATACTTGTTTTTAGCAGAATCTACATATTTATCAAAGTCCTTTCCATATGCCCTAATATCCATATAGAATATATCAATATTCTCTACCGAAGGAAGATGCTCCCTTGTAATTATTGCTTC
>CAZEYH010000012.1:7166-19708 GCA_964515895.1 uncultured Clostridiaceae bacterium
AACAAACTGAAGAACAATAATCTTCTCCGCATCTTACATCCCTTGAACCTACACACTGGATAAATGCTACCTTTTTTGGAGCTTTCCCGTCGGATGGTCTTTGCACATGCCCGCTAAATGGACCTGAGGCCGACAAAATCCTCTCATATTCCATACCGGTCACAACATCCTGATACCTTTCATATCCTAATTCGGGAGGTATTTCATCGGTAGGGTCATACCCGTTAGCCAATATAACAGCACTCACAGGAACCTCTATTAATTCATCCTTCTGCTGATGACATACAGCATTTGCCTGACATGCAGTTTCACAAGCCTTACATTCGCTGCAAACAGAACAATCGGCACATCGTAAAGCCTCATTTCTGGCCTCTTCTTCCGAAAGTCCCAGCTCAAATTCATCAAAAGTTGTAATTCGCTTCTCAAGTTCAACTGTAGACATATTTATCCTTGGCGCAGGTTTTAGTTTACTTAAATCTATATTTTCAATGGGGGTTTCTGGTAGAACAAATGGGTCAATGGATAATTCAACACCCTCAAGATAGTTATATATGCTCCTTGCCGCCCTGTTCCCTGCTGCTATTGCATCAATGACGGTAGCAGGTCCCGTTACTGCATCTCCACCTGCAAATACATCTAAAATATTAGTTCTCATGGTCTTTGGGTCACAAATAATCTGTCCTTTATTATCAAAGCATGCACCTGCAGCTTTTCCGATAAGGTCCTTATCAACTCTTTGCCCTATTGCAGTAATGATAGTATCACATTCTATAATGCATTCGGAGCCTGGTATAGGTTCAGGCCTTCTACGACCGCTCTTATCCGACTTTCCCAGTGTATTCTTTATACATTTAAGACCTTTTAAGCTGCCTGCTTCTGAAATAACGTCAATAGGAGATGTAAGGAATGCAAACTTTACTCCTTCTTCTTTAGCATGTCGAATTTCCCATATATTTGCAGGCATCTGCTGTTCTGTCCGTCTATAGACTACAGTAACTTCTGAACCTAAACGTACTGCCGAACGTGCTGCATCCATAGCAACATTTCCACCACCGATAACCAGCACTTTTTTTCCTATATTGCCTATATCACATTCTTTACCGCTACTATTACTATTACCGACATTACCAATATTTCCCCCATGAAATTTATTATCATCCTTATAATCAGTTTTATTATCAATATTATTTGCTGATTTTTGAGCAAAGCAATCAAGATTTAGTTTTCTTAGAAATTCAACACCGGAAATTACTCCCTGTAGTTCTTCACCCGGTATTCCAAGTTTAATATCCTTATGTGCACCTATAGCAAGGAAAAATGCCATATATCCCTTATCCCTTAAGTCATCAAGTGTAAAATCCTTATCGATAGGTGTATTGCAGTATATCTTAACTCCCATATCACGAATTATTTGAATTTCCCTATTTAAAACTTCCTTATCAAGCCTATAGTCGGGAATCCCAACTTTAAGCATTCCGCCCGGTTCTTCCAATGCTTCAAATACGGAAACCTTATAACCCATTAGTGCTAACTGATAAGCACAGTTAAGACCTGCAGGCCCTGAGCCTATTATGGCGACTCTCTTTTTTGCATTCTCAACATTCTTTTTTCCATTCTCGAAATCATTCAAATCAGCATTTGCTTTTAAATCCCTGTTTATTTCAAAGGCAATTTTATTGATAATTTCACCATTTGTTACAGTGTCTATATTTAATCCATTATCTATTTTTATCCGGGGCTTTATTCCCTGTGATACTTCATAATCCGCTATAAATCGTTTTAATGCTGCAATTGATATTGGTGAGTCCAAATATTGCCGGCTACAAGCATTTTCACAGGGGTGAAAACACACTCTGCCCAAAACACCTACAAAAGGAGTAGTCCTTCTTACAAGTTCTAGAGCTTCGTTGTATCTTCCTTGGCCTATAAGAGCTACATAGCCATGAGCATCTATATTTGCAGGACAATTAAACTTACATGGTGATGTTCCTTTTTTATCTATAGCAACCTTATTGGGAACAGCCTGGGCAAAGGGTTTGTAAATGGCATGTCTTTTTCCTATTCCCATATCGAACTCATTCTTTGCTTCTATGGGACATTTAAGAGTACATTCTCCACATCCTGTACATTTATCTTCATCTATAAACCTTGCCTTTTTCTTTATTTTAACAGTAAAATTGGGTGCTTCGCCTTTTATACTCAGAACCTCACTCCATGTAAATGTTTTTATCAATGGATGGTTAAAGCATGAAGTAACTTTAGGAGCAAGAATGCATGCAGAACAGTCATTAGTCGGAAAAGTCTTGTCAAGTTGTGCCATTCTTCCGCCAATGCTGGGTGTTTTTTCAACTATAAATACAGGAATACCCATCTCTGCCAAATCAAGAGAAGCCTGTATTCCTGCTATTCCTCCTCCTATTATAAGTACGGGTTTTCTCATAATTTCCTCCCAATTTATTTCTGAGTCCATCTTCTAAGACTATTTTTATAAATCTATTTTTCTAAGTCTGTTCTCTAAGACTATCTTCTGAGTCTATTTCTACTTCCGTATCTTTTTAAGTGTTAATTCTCTTACTTTATTAATTCTTTGTTTTCTTAAATCTATATCTATATCCTCAATTTTTTTCAATATTTCTTCCGGAAAGTAACCCTCTTCAACCGCCATGTTTCTTAAAACTCTTACTATATCGGCAAATCTTACATCCTGAGGACAATGTGCAACACAAACATGGCATTGACTGCATTGCCATATTTCAGGAGAAGAGAGAACTTCATCCTTCATACCTAACAATATCATTCGCATAATAAGTCTTGGATTATAGTCATTATTTAAACTGCTTACAGGACAACCTGCAGTGCATGTGCCGCATAAAAAACAATTTTTAACTTTTTCTCCTCCAGGTTTTGAAGCTATCTGATTTTTAAATTCTGTATCAAGCCGGATATATTCCTGCATACTATTCGCTTTATTTAAGTTGTTGACTCTACTCAATCCAATCACTCCATTCAAAGGATATAAGGTCTTGGTAAAAAACCTGCCTTTTCCACAATTTGAGGTACAATACTTTCCCAACCTACTGCCATTATATGAATGCCTTTTACACCCTCAATTTTTCTTATTTCGTTAATTAAATCCAAAGCAATTCTAACGCCTACTTCTTCCTGGGCTTCCGGGGAAGTAGCTTTTTTCATTCTTTCAATATAATTATCAGGCACCACCATACCTGCAACCTTCTTTGTCATCTCAAGAGACCTTAAAGATTTATTAACTAAGATTCCTGCCAAAATATGGGTTCTTTCATGTATACCTTTTTCTCTTACCTTTTCCATCCATCTTTCAAACCTCTCTAAATCGTATATGGCCTGTGTTTGAATAAATTGAGCTCCTGCAGCAACTTTTTTATGCAGTCTTATCAGTTGAAGTTCTTCAGGGTCTGCAAAAGGATTTGCAGTTGCACCGATAAAAAACTCAGCCGGTGTTTTAGTAGTCCTACCGCACATAAAAGTCTTTTCTTCCTTCATTATTCTCAAAGCATTTATTAATTGTATAGAGTCTATATCGTAAACATTTTTCGATTGTGGATGATTTCCGAAAGATTGGTGATCACCTGACAGACAAAGCACATTCTTTAGGCCAAGAGCATAGGCACCCAAAAGGTCGCTTTGAATTGCAATCCGATTCCTATCACGACACGTCATTTGTAAAACAGGTTCCATACCCTCCTGCTGTATTAAATATGAGGCCGCAATACTTGACATTCTAACTATAGCTGTCTGATTATCAGTAACATTCGCTGCGTCCACCATCCCTACTAAATCGCGGGCTTTTTTTCGTACAAAGTCTGCATTTGCACTCATTGGTGGACCAATTTCAGCAGTCACAGAAAAATGACCTGCCTCCAAAATATTTTGCAAATTACTCATTGTTCTAGATATCTTTTCTGACTTTTTTTCTAATATCTTATCGGACATTTAAACCTCCATTATAAACTCATATTATGATTGCTCCCCAGAAAGTCGTTTTACAACTTTCTGGGGGATAATCATATCATTACTTCCTTGTGTATAACTTTTCTAGGCCCTCCATCTCTGCTACTTTGCCAATCTTTGGGCGGTATTATTTCATATAAATTATCCAATTTTCCAAGAGCTTTAAGTCTGTCATATATCAATTGCCAACCGCAATCAGTATCTGGGTCGATCTCACATTTACCATCGACTGATCCGCCGCAAGGTCCGTTAAAATTACTTTTTGAACATCTCGTCACTGGACATATGCCCCCGGTTTTCTCCAGTATGCAATCACCGCATCCCTGGCACATTTCAGTCCAAACCCCTACATCCCTAGTTACTCCAATAAACTTGGTATTAACGCCCGGAAGCACATGCTTATCCTTGAATTTCTCCGCCATAAACTGTATTCCTGCACCACAACCTAATGACAATATTGCTTCACAGTCTTCAAACTCAAAAACAATATCCTCTAAAAACTCATTATCGCACTGTCTTTTGGGTGTTACTACTTTTATATCAAGCTTTCTGTTTTGATCAAGACTTTTAACTTTCAGGATAGAAGCAAGCTTCAATGCTTCCTTTTCCCCACCTGCCATACAAACTGTAACACATGTACCACAAGCTGCAATAACAATTTTATTAAAATCTTTAAGATAACTAATTATTTCTTCTATTGGTTTTTGTTCAGCAACTATCAAAGTAAAACCACCTTCTTCTCTATATTACTAGATTACCTTCACCGTTTTCCATCGCCAGTTTTATCTATCAACAATCTTATATGTTCACTGACAACATAAGGCATGGCATGGGACACCTGTATATACTCGATTCGTTTATCATCAAGTCCTGAATCTTTTAGAAATTTCTTTGCCCTCTCCACATAAAGTTTGGCTCTCTTATTACCCTCAAAATGCTTGCAAGCCTCATCAACACAAGTTATAACCAATACCTTTTCAAAACTTCTCAACGAATCAAGAATCATTTCGGTGCTTATTTCACCACCACAGGAAACAGGTACAACTTCAATTCTGTTATTTTGTTGCTCTTCAAAGATTCCTTCGTATATATCTGCCAAGTCCCTCACTAATTTTTTAACAGCTATTTCTCCTGAATTTTCGCAGCATATTATTTTTAAAGTCTTGCTCTCATAATTTTCAACATCACTACCAAAATCCCTTCCCATATTACATTCAATATCACATTTAATATTATAATACAAATTTGTTTTAGCTGAAGCAATATTTACAGCACCGGCTGGGCATATGGAAACACAAATTCCGCAGCCGTAACAAGCATTTTTCATACATTGCATTATGGAATTCTCATAGTCAGGCGACATAGCATGATGTGGACATACTCTGTAACAAGTATAACAAAATGCACATTTTTCGCTGTCCACCTGAGCAAAAAAAAGACTTTCGGAATCTTTTTTGCCTACACTGAAATTTTTTATATCTTCTTTGATTTTTGATATGGTAAAATTAATACAATCTGCCAATTCTCTATCTCCGCCAGGTAAGAGCTTTGCATTTACCAGAAAAATTCCTTTACGACTTGTTAATGTAGGATACAGAAAACTATCACTCCCATTGGCAAATCCATCCTTGTTTAATTTTAATCTTAGTAATTTGGATATTTTATCCAGGTCTTCCCCCGGAACAAGATATCCCGCTAATATTAGTAAATCAGTTTCTATTGAAGTTTTTCCTATTTTATGGGTTACATCTATCTTAAAAATACATTGCTCCATATTATAATTTACACTTATATTAGAATATTTAATAAACGTAACTCCCAAATTCCTTGCATCTCTATATAACCTTTCAAGGCTTCCTTCTGATGAACCGGCTGTCCTTATAAACTTTAACAGGCAAACAACTTTTCTTTTCTTTTTTGCAAACTCTATAGCTTTATTTAACACAATAAAAGTATTGTATGCTTGTGATTCTTCAGGATAATCCATAATAAAGACAATATTAGAACCATAGCTAGAGTTAGCGTTGATATTCTTTTTTAATTGTTGCGTAAATGGAGCGAAGACCGGTTCCTCAGTAATAACTATGTGGGTTGCTAGAATATTTTTATCAGTTTCAGTTAAAGTTATATTAAAATTTCCCACTTCTCCTTCAACTTTTTTTATATCACTGAGATTTTTAATAAATATTGGTCCTAGGCCTTCTCTATTGAACCTGTCCCATATTAACTCATTAATTTTACTTTTTCCAATAATCAATATACTCATTTTGACCCTCTTATCCTCTATGTTCAGTAGTACTTTCTATATCTATCATCATCTATCATCCATTGCCACATGTTATATCTCTTGCAACAGCTAATGATTGAGCATAAACTTCTTCTATCCTTTTTGGACCTCCGGCACAACCTGCAATATATATCCCTGTTGTTTCAGGGCTTTTTACATATTTTAAAAATCCCTTCTCATCCTGTTCAAGCATACATATCTCGGCAATATGCTCGACATCTCCTGCAGGATGTATTCCTTCGGAAAGCACAATCAGTTCATATTCTCTTTCTTTTATTTCACAGGTATTGGGATCTTCATAGATTACTTTTGCAGGATTACCGCCTTTAATCTTTACGGGCCTACATTCTATAAACTCTATATTTTCACGTATCATAGAATTGAAATAATCTTTACCTTCAATCCATTGTAAATCCATGTAAAAAAAAGATATTACTGTATAGGGATAGTATTGTCTTATTACTTTGGCTGCTCTGGTTGAATAAGCACAGCAAACCCTAGAACAATATAACGCTTTTTCTTTTACATTTCTTGAGCCGAAGCATTGAATAAAAGCAATACTTTTTAGCTTTTCAAAATATCGTCCTCTAAATAATTCACTTGTACTCCTGTATGAAATAACTTTCTCTAGTTCACTACCGGTTATTATGTTATTGTTATTATCAAATTCAAGACTTGACGAAGATAATGAAGAAAATTTATCAAATCCAATCGAAATAACTATAAATTCTATACCATTAAAAACTTCAATTTTATTTCCGGATTTTATTAATATGTTATAATTCCCTTTGCTGCCATTTATATCGATTAATTTCGAATTGGTTAATATCTCTATTTTGCTATTATTATTTATGTTCTCCCATAAATCTCCTACAAGACACAGCCCACAATTATTACATTTATCAGTAGCTTTACATCCGTAGTTTTTTACTTTACCACCAATATTTTCAGATTTCTCTATGATAATAACTTTTTTATCTTGCTCTGCAAGTTGGTTTGCAACGAAACATCCTGCAAGTCCCCCACCTATCACAACTACTTGGGCCATTTTCTATCACCTGCTTCAATAATTGTTACATTATTCATTGTTTTGCAGTATATCTATTATTGCACTTAAATAAACCATAGTAAGTACAAAATTTAATTTAATCGGGTATTAGGTAGCAACAAAAGAAAGAAAAAAATCAAGGAGATTGTACCTTTCTCTTCCCCATTTTATAGGCTATTAAATATAGTATACCACAAACAGCTAATGTTACTGTAAAGGCAAAAAAACTAAAAATATGATTATATGTTCTAAATCTAATAGTGAATAAAATACTCATAATAATAAATGCTATACCGCCTAATAAAGGGCGATTCCAGGAGATTATGAGAATAATTACTAATACAAATGATGGTATTAAATGAATAAGGAATCCCCCGATTTTTTCAATAAGCGGTGCTTCTCCTCCAAACATATCAAGTGCAAAAAGAGATAAAAATAAAATAAAAATAATTGCCAGCACTCTTGGGATCCAAATAAATTTTGTCATAAAATCATTTCCTCCTTTTGATTTTAACCGGCACAATTCCAGCATCTGCCTACACAAATATTATACTAGTATAAAAGCTTATATGCAATAATTTTGAAAAATGGCTTTCGAAAATTTGCTATTTACACATTATTCACATTATTTTGATAATTTTTCTTATATGAACTAGCTACGATGCCTGTGCGAGCTTTAAAAATACGACTGAAATAAAGTTGGTCGTGATAACCTACCAATTCGGCAATTTCTTTTATAGATAAATCAGTTTGTACAATCAACTCACATGCTCTTTTTATTCTAAGAACAATAATATAATTTTTAGGTGAAAAGCCTGTACATTGCTTAAAAATTGTCCGGTAACGGCTTATACTTAGATGCTCAATTGCGGCAAGCTGCTTTAACGATATATTAGAATTGAAGTTTTTATGTATAAACTTAATTGATGCCTGTATTCTATCTCGATTAATTGTGTCACGGCTAGTTGTTGAATTAAACATACTTCTACTCAAATTTATGCAGATCGAAATCAGATGAGATGCGGCTGCTGTCTCAAAACAATAATCCCTACGTATAAACTCTGTAAACATATTGTTGAATTCACGTATTACCTGTTTATTAAGTCCGGCATTAAATATACTCTTTACATGTAACTTACAGTTTTCTAACATTCTTCCAACACCATAACCGGTAAAGTGAGCCCAATAGTAAATTACCTCTTCATCGCCCTGACTTGTATACTTATATTCACGGCCTGGAAAAAATATTATAAACTGACCGGCGCATATATCTTTCATCTCACCATTTACAAGAACACTCATCATTCCTCTGCACATATATAACAAGTAATAATCTTTTCGTCCAGACTTATTATGAGTTGCAAAAGGGTGAGGCAAAACACAACAACCTGTACAATTTACCACAAGATAACGGTCATTAATCTCTTCGTTGCATCCAGGGTTTTCCCAGATTCGATAATATGATTGAGCTTCCATAACATCCAACAATTTTTCATTTCCTCTCTCTTTATGTTTTTTACATACATATAACAATTTTAGTATTGCTTAGTATTACAGGATATAGTTGATTTGTCCATATAAACAACCGATTTGTTTATTGTTCCTTCTCTAAATATAGTATATATTTAATTATGACAACATTTCAATAGTTTTTTTACAGAAACAATAATAATCATACAAAAGTTACTAAATTAATAGGACGAAGGGAGAAAACGTTATGAAAAAAGCAATAAACGCTTGGTCAGTACCTGGCAATATTACCTTTGCAGAAATGTTTCGCGATATTTCCAGTGCCGGTTTTGAAGGAATAGAACTAAATTTGGACGCAGATAACTATTCCAACCACTCACTTACAATGAGCACAGGAAAAGATGCTTTCAATGAAATAAACAGTCTTGCAGAGGAATATAATCTTAAGGTTGCGAGTATCTCGACCTCGCTGAGTGGGGGAAAATTAGGTTCTGATAACAAATCAGTTCGTGAATCCGGTAAGGATATAATTCGAAAGCAACTGGAATGTGCAGCAGCACTTGGTGCAGATGGCATTCTTACAGTTCCGGGTGGTATGGCTGAGAATATTTCCCTACTGCAAGCATATGAAAATTCATTTATGGCAATTGAAGAGCTCAAACCAGAAATAGAATCTGCAAAAATTTATGTTGGTCTTGAGAATGTCTGGAATGGATTTTTTACTTCACCATTTGACATGATAAACTTCATTGACAAACTTAATTGTCCATATATTGGAGCATATTTTGATGTCGGAAATGTAGTAGCATTTTCTAATCCTGAGTATTGGATTGAAATTCTAGATACGCGTATATGCAAAATACATGTAAAAGATTTTAAGCGTAACAATACTATTAATAGGGGAGGGTGTTTTGTAAATCTTCTCGAAGGTGATGTTAATTGGAATAAAGCTATTTCTGCGCTTTGCAAGGCCGGCTACGATGGTTTTCTTACAGCTGAACTCGGTATGATGAGAGAATCCCCTGAGTATCTATACAAAATAACATCAGAGGCCCTTGATATAATAATTAATATTAAGTAATAATAACCAATATATTAATGGTATTTAATGATTGACAATAGTTTGTATTTTTAAAAAGTGTAAAATCACAGTAATTATTAATAAGTTGAATATGGAATTTGGGAGGTAGTTATATATGAAAAAACTTGCAATGATAGGTTGTGGAGGAATAGGAAAATATCATCTCAATCATTTTTTAGAATTTAATGATATTGAATTAGCAGGTTTCTGCGACTTGATTCCTGAACGTGCAGAAAGTTTTGTTTCAAAAGCAGGTAGTGGAAAAGCATTTACAAATTATAAGAAAATGTATGATGAAATAAATCCTGATATGGTATTTATTTGCGTACCCCCTACAGAACACGGTGAGATCGAGTTTGAAACTATAAACCGTCGCATTCCATTTTTTGTTGAGAAGCCGATTGCATTATCCATAGATCTCGCCAAACAGATTTGTGATGAGGTAAGAAAATCTGGATTAATTACAGCTGTAGGTTTTCAATGTCGTTACAGCAATCTTGTTGAACCAAATGTTAATTTTATAAAAGAAAAAGAAATAATATTCATTGATTGTATACGTATTGGTGGTGTTCCCGGAGTTGAATGGTGGAAAAAGCGTTCAACTTCCGGAGGTCAAATTGTTGAACAGACTATTCATCAATTTGATATCATAAGATATGTATTTGATGAGCCGGATGAGGTATTTACTATGGGAACAAAAGGTTTTGTTACTGATATTGAAGGTTATGACACTGAAGACTTGTCAACAACTGTTGTGCGGTTCAAAAGCGGTGCACTTGCTACAATTTCTACCGGGTGTTATGCTACAAGTGGTAATGCTGCAGATAGTAAAATTGTTTTCAGTTCTCGTGATGCGAGGGCGGAATTACGTATTTTGAATGATCTGAAAACTTTTGGTTATAAGGATAATATTAACAATAATGATGGAAATAACGGCAGCAAATCTGAAGGTTTTGTAATTAAGGGTGACGGTGCATTGACTCCTTCTAAAACCGGTGAAATTACATATAAACAAGAAGGTGATGCAGGAATTCTCTGCGATCGTACATTCATTGAAGCGGTACTAACAGGTGATGGCTCAAAAATCCGGTCTCCTTATGAAGATGCAGTACGTACTCTGGAGTTTACCTTGGCTTGCAACCGTTCAATAGACACAGGGTTACCTGTAAAAATTGATTCTTAATGCGATGGTAATACGCTGGTGCATCTAGTACTGCACCAGCGTATTACAGGTGTACTGGGAACAGTTCTGCTTGCACATTGCTTAACATTATATAAAGCTCATCTGTTCATGCTCAACCTTATAAAAAGCTGTTTCAACGCCTTGATTAGATTTTACAAGATTTGATCTAATAACACTAGTATTAGACATAAGCATCCTGTGCACCAGGCTGTATACCACATCAAACTGGGCATATATATTTACTTCCTGCAACCCTGTCAGACATATCAGTTGGGTTTTTGTTGCCTTTGCGAGGTCAAAAATATAGTTCAGTAAATGCCCCGCATTTGCCTGGCCAAAAGGATTGTCTATCCATATAACTTTCGATGAACTATGCCAATTTGTCTTTTTATAACGCAGGTATGAGATTATTGATATGAACATAGCAAAAAAGCCTGCCAATTTTTCTCCACCTGACCAATTAATAACTGTCTCCCAAGGTATATAACGCGATAATTCAATATTAGATTCCGGTTTATATACTCTTATTACAATTTCATTTAAATCAATAACAGCATCCAAAAGCCGGACAGGAGACATCATCCTGCCTATTTCTTCATCAATTTTTCCAGGATCATAAGTTTTGTTGGCCTTCATGCTTTCTATTTCACCTATACAATTGTCTATATATTCAGACATCATTATCTTGCCTGTTTCAGGATGAAGAGTAGGTATTTGAATTTCCACTGTTTTAACATTTATATTTCTTATCCTTATCTTTGAAAACCCATCCACCATCTTAAGTTCGCTATATACAGCTTCAGCACGCCTATAACTTCTTTCCACCATCTCATTTTTATTTTCAAGACATTCGTCAAGTTGAAGTTGTGTAGCCTTCTTCATGTTTTCTACAGTCAAAAATATTCCATCAAACATTTTTTTCACATATTCATAATTATATATATTTTCACTCATTATATCGGAAAGAATCCGCTTTACTGCATCATTGTCTTCCCATTCCCTATCACTGTAAAGTCGTTCATAAGCCTCTTTTACCATATCTCTTGAAGCTCTTAATGTTTCAACGCTCAAGTTATATTTTTTACATTCCCTGTTTTTTAGAACAGCAATCTCTTCTATTGACATCTTCATAATATCCCATATTGATGTTCCATCTTCTAAGTTACCGTTATTTTTAAAATCAATTTTTTGCCTTCCTTCCTCACCCATGCTGCTAGAAACAATAACTGCATTTAATGATGCAAGGACTTCTCTGATACTACTTTTCTTATCTTTCAATGCAATAAGCTTTTCTTCATCTTTTTTCTGTTTGCGTATTGTATCTTTTATTTGCCTATCATACATTTCAATTTCTATAATATTCATTTCGTCAAATTCATAAGGGGGGCTTCCGTACATCTTGCCTATATTTTCCTCCATATTTTGGGTAGTTCCTGTTAATTTATCCTTTTTGCTTGTAAGGTTTCTTTCTTCTTGCCCTAAA
>CAZEYH010000013.1:0-15960 GCA_964515895.1 uncultured Clostridiaceae bacterium
GGTTTTCACCTACTGTTATATTATGGATGTCAATATGTTACATTTTCAAGGTTCAGTGTTTGTACAAAATCTAGGTAGTTAAAATAAATTTAAATATACATTATTAAATAGTCCCGAAAATGTAGGATAAAATTAATTTTCAATTATATGATTACAATATATAGTAATTATTAGCATCAGTTTAAGTAAACATTTATTTAACTATTATAGTTAAGTCATGTTGCTGTTGAATCTTTAGAAAGGTTCTAAATACCCAATTAATTAAATAATTGTAAATCACGCTTAGCGTGATACTTAAACTATAAAAACTTCATTGGGGTATTCTCCAAGATATCTGTCTCTCCTGTCTACAATTATTGTAACAACATTCTGGCCTTTTTCCATTTTTTTAGCCATTTTTAAAGCTACACACACATTAGCTCCAGAAGACATGCCACAATAAATTCCTTCTTCTCTACATAACCTATTTGCCATATTCCTTGCTTCTTCAGCTGTTACCCTCACAAATTTATCAGGGTATCCTCTATCTAGCATAACATCAATTATTGATTTTTCTGTTTCCCATTTTTTAAGTCCCATTTTTTTAATTAATTTTTGCATAATGATCGATTTCTTAAATTCGCCTTTTTCTGATTCATTTTTCTGCAATTCCATATATACCTCACTACCATAAGGTACGACTCCGAAGGTTGATGGTTTAATTCCTTTTTCTTCTAGTGCCAGGCACACTCCAAGCAATGTTGCTCCAGAACCTACAGCACAACCAAAAACATCTATATTTCCATCCAATTGTTTATATATCTCACGACCGATTTCCATCTGACCTATATAGTTATATTTGTTATATATTTGATCTACCCATATTATATTTGGATCATTCATTTCTAGCTCATAGGAATGCATTTTTCCTGCAATAATATGAGTTATGTCGAAGTTTTTACTTATATACTCCTTCTCTTCCTCTTCAGACAAAAAATCAGATGGAGGTCTGGATTGGCAAACCTCCGCCCCATAAGCTTCAGTAATCTTAAGTCTCGTGCTGTTTCCGCGAAGCATCGGCTTATATATAGCCAATTTAGCCTTAATTCCTTTTACTGCACTGACAAAAGCCAAAGCAGGAGCACAATTCCCAGCAGAAGAATCACATATAATACTTCCATGATTTAATTTTTTATTATTCCATGTAAGCCCTTTTTCCGCTGCTTCGATCATTGAAAGAGCCATCCTGTCTTTATAGCTTCCACTAGGATTAAGATATTCTAGTTTAACAAACAGATTTGCCGCTACTTCTTTACCTATTTTATTTAGTTTTAGTATTGGTGTATTGCCAATCAATTCCAGCATTGTATTCACATATTCCATTATAAGCTTCCCTTCTTTTAAACTAATGATTCTATTTTATAAAGTGTTGCAGATTTCAATATGTTGACACTGAATGAGTTTTACTGCACAATCATAATATGCTTTCATCTGTTCTTAGCCATCATTACTGATCTTCCGATTATTATATCTTCTACTTCATATACAAATGGACCTGCAAGTCTTGTAGGTATGAAGGATTTACTTTCATAACCGCCTTCCAGTAATACTTTTCTTGAGGGTATATAACAAAAAACTTCGTTTGAATATCCAAGCACAATTATGTCTTCATCACTTATGATTTTTTTAATGTTTTTTCCAATATCGCTTACAACTTCACGTTCCAGTGCAATTATGCATGTGCTTTTGTCAAGCCTTAATAATGATATATAATAGGGTAAGTAGTTTTTAACTCTGCCAGCTTTCGTATCTGAAAGGATTTTTTTTACAGAGACCTTTCTATAATGCGGTTCTTCTGGATCATTAATTATCGATTCCCATTTTTGAATATCCCATACTTCCGTATATAGTTTAACCTCATCACTTCTAGTTCTGATATTAATGTCTATTTTTCTCCATCTAATATTATCTTCGCATTTTTTTTCAGACAACTCATGTGTTTTTTTATCAGGCTTATTAATTAGTTTTTGGATTTCTTTTGCCAGGGATATGCCAGCTTCTTCCAACTCATCGTAGTTACAGCTTTTAAATTGATCATTATCTGCACTAATATACGGTTTTATATCAGCACCACAGCCTTGAAGAAATATTGGAATCATTCCTGGGTTATATTCTTCAAGATATTTCCGGACAACCCCAGGGAAATCCGCTGAGATCAAATAATTATCAGGTCCAAGAGTGGTTGCATGGCAAGCATAATTATATATAAGTCCATGTATATTATTATCTTTATCTATAAATTTAAAAAGGAACAAGTCCATATCTATAACATTTTCATCAAAGTTAGGTTTAAACAAAACTCTTTGTTCATATGGAAATCTTCTGCTGACACCAAATTTAGATTTACCCTTACAAATGTACATATCCCCTTCAATAAGATTTTGAAATCCTTTATTAAGCATGTATAGAATTTTGGTTTTTATTGTATTAAAGTATTTTATATCTTCAGTATAATCTTTATCCTCCTTATCCAGATCCCATATGTACCTATCCTGGGTAATGCTCAATGAACGATGTGATCGGGTTTCCTCATCCTCACCTGTAACTCCAACAACCGAATGAGTATGCGAATAATTAATAATTATCTCATCCTCTTCAAGACCATACTTTTCGTTTATAGCTTTTTTAATTCCATTAGCGAAACTCCTATCCCCACCTAGCAAATCCAACGCAATAATAACAACAGTTTTATTTGCCTGAATAACTACAACTGAAGCATACGGATCGCTATGAATTCCTTCACTCTTATGCATCCTTGCTCCAAATCCACCTTGAAAAACAGGTATATGAGGGGTTATTTTTTCCTTTTGTATTGAAAACCTCATGTTACTTCAACTCCTTTTTGATACTAATTCTCCTGTTCTATTGAGGCATCACTAAAAGCAGAATGTATATATTGAGTTTGTACAATATCTACTTATTACCAAACAATAAATATTATCCTGCGGAAATATGGGGCTCTGCCCCAAACCCCGACGCTCATTGCCGCGCGGGCTAGACCTACAAAATACATTTTGAATACCCCTTTTATCTGTATTTAGTGATTTGGCTAATAGTAAATAACACGATTGACGGGATACCAAATTTCTTTGCAGCAGTAAAATCCACCATGGAATTTGCAAGAGTAACTTCTACCTTTGGATATTTTTGGGGTAGAATTTAGTTTTTTAATAGCCAACATTAAAAATTAGCCGGTAAAATCAACATCTCTGTGGTATAATTAAAGCATAAAGTTAAGGAAGAGAAAGTGATTTTAAGTGTCTTTTACAGCAATATTACTCAACAAATGAATGTGTTTGACCCAATGCTTCAACTGACTGAAAGAGGGTTTAAGCACCTTCGAAATTATGGTCTGAAGAATTTAGTCATACTATATTACCTCTAATTAATGAAGAACGATTTTCTGTTCTTTATAGTAGTAACCCTGCTAGTAGGCCAAATAATCCTGTTAATGTGTAATATGGAGTTACTAATGCTAAAAGATTTATTTGGTCACTCAGATGAAGAGGCAATTGACTCACTTATGTTTGATATTCGTTATCAATACGCCTTACACACAACTAGCTTTGAAGAACAGCCGGTTTCAAAAAACTCCCTTACTAACTTTAGGACTGCTGTTTACAAATATGATGAAGAGCATGGTGTCGATCCTATACAAGAAGAAATTGAAAGCCATGCAAAGGAATTCCAAAACTTTTTAATATAGATGGAAAGACCGTTCGAATAGGCTCTTTAATGATCAGTTCCTCATGCAAAAGATTATCACAACTCGAAATCATGTGTATTCTTGTATTGCAAGACTTATATAAGAAATAAATAAAACTGAGTCTGATCTTCTTCCTGAAAAATTTAAAATATATCTTGAAGAAGGTCACCGTAATGATACTATCTACCGTTGCAAGGATAAAGATATCAATAGCAAACTTAAACAGTTATTACCGATGTAACTGAACTTTATTACTTTTACAAAGGAACCCCATTGAGGGGCTAGAAGACTTCAATCTCCTACAACGCATGATTGGGGAGCAAACCCTACAAAATGATGAAGAAATAGAGTTAAAGCCGGCAAAACAAATAAGCCCTGAAAGCCTTCAAAATCCTACTGGCCCTGTGCAACTTTCCACAGGAAACGTACAAAGAAAATATCGGTTATGTTAGTAATGTAGTAGATAGCTTTGATGATGAAAATGCTATTATTATTCAGTACGACCTTCAGCAAAATATATATAGCGATCAACAATTTTCAAAAGATACAATAAACAAGCTTGGTTACCAAGAAGAAGAAATGAAAGTATTAGTCGATGGCACATTTTATTCCGAAGATATATCAAATCAAGCTTCGGAAAATAACACTAAACTTATACCAACTTCTTTATCAGGACGCAGTCAAGGCAGTTGAAAAATTGGTTATGAAAAGTTTACAATAGATGAAAATTCTCATAAAGTTATAACTTATCATGCAGGATATAGCCCCAAAGATAGTAAGTATAAAAATGGTGTTTATAGTGCTCATTCCAATAAGGAACATTGTAACAATTATCAACATAGGGCGAATTGCCCAATAATAGAACAAAAAAAGCAAACCTATTTAAAGTATCTGAAACAAAACTTCTTCGAGCGCAACTAAAAGCTGGGATGAGAACTGGAGAATACAAAAAGACTGCGAATAAAAGAGCAGGTATAGAAGGAATCCCATCAGCACTTAGAAGAAAACACAATATAGACTATTTGCCTGTCAGAGATAAGGTGCGTCAAAAGTCTGGCTAGGACTTAAATTTCTGCAATTAACTGCAAAAAGGTAATAAAAAGTAAGTTAATTGCTGCCAAAGAGTCAGTCCTTACTATATATTACATGACCATTTGTTGGTAATATTCAAATTTCAAAGAACAACTGCAGCTTAAATTGCTACTTGAGTATAATTTTAATTTAGAAACCCCTACTATATGGGTGATAATTATTAATATAATCATCATAATATATCGTTATACAAAAACCTTTATTAGGAAAAGCTCTTGTATCTTATTGAATAAAATATAAGAGCTTTTTTCTAAAGAATTATTTTCTATTTTACTCTATCAAGAGCAGCTTGGTGAATCGCTATATATTCATCTACTTTCATGTTTTTAAGTTGATTTACAATCTCATCCCATTTTTCAATTGGTTCCAACCCCATAATAATCTTATTCATATTCTCTTCAACCAAGGTCTTTATATCTTGAAGTAAAACACCTATGTTCTCCTGTTCTTCAGATGTATATCTAATTGTTATAGGTAGTTGCCTGCTTGCATCAAAGTCCCACCAGTTTTTTAAATTTCGTGAATACACTGAATCAGGATTTGGACCAAATAATGTTGTGTTATAATCAATATCTTCTAATGTGAAAGGCCATCTTGCTGTTGGTTTTGTACGTGATAGACCCGAAAGGCATACAGTATACACCCACTGCATTAATCCATTTTTTAATAATACTTCAGTTGGTTCAAGTCCGTCAGGATTCTTTAAAGCTAAGTCTTTAATATAGAAAATACCATTAGCATCAAAATCCCAAGTCACACCTTTTTTACCCCAACTGACTATCCTAGCACCTTCTTTAGAATATTTGTAATCTATCCATTTCATTGTTTCAACTATATGCTTATTTGAAGAACTTATTAATTCCCCAGCAGCACCAGTAACACTTCCAATAGTTGTTATGAACCAATAAAACTTACCATCAGGTCCTTTCATCCCTGAGATTGGACTCCAAGAATCAAGTATTTCCTTTTCAGTTAGACCTGCAGATAACAAAGGGTTCCTTATTCCACCGTTTGTATAGCAAAAGCTTAGTCCTATATTGTTAGGCAAATTAGCATTATATGTTTTTGCATCGTATGTTAAAAAATCTGAAGGTATTAAGTTCTCTTTATAGAGTATATTTAAATATTTTAAAGCTTCTTTAAATTCTGGCTCTATTGGTCCATATTTTATTTTATTATAAACACGATATATACCATTGGTTGTTCCATAAGATCCAAGTATCGGATTTACTATATATGAAAAATGCGAGGATGCCAATGGGATAGTATTTCCTCCACCAGCAGGATCAGCTTCTTTTAGTGCTTTTAGGAAATCATATAATTCATCAAGAGTTTTTGGTGGTTCTAAGTTAAGCTGCGTCAACCAAGCTTCTCTAACATAGTAACCTAGTTGTATAATATTTTTGAGCGACATATCAACATATGGCATATGATATATATACCCATCTGATGCTAATATCTGTTCCTTTATTGCTGGCTCTATATCTATCCACTTGTTAAAATTATTTGCATGTTCTTCAATTAAATTATCCAATGGTATAATGAGATTATCATTAACTCCATATTTAAAAACATCATCATGAGCGTTATTTGAATAGATAATATCTGGTAAATCTTCAGAAGCAAATAACAAATTTTTTCTTTCTGCATAATTAGATTCTGGTACTCCAATAATATCTAATTTGATATTTGTAACCTCTTCTAAAGCCTGTATATTAGGACAATCATTTAAGGTTTTGAACCTTGCTGCGATTCCAGCAGGAAATGTAGTAAACATTGTTAATGTGATCTTTTCTGTAGAAACTGCATCTGTAATAGGTTTAGTAGTTTGTTGAGTTACTAAAGAGTCTCCATGTTTCTCACTTTTAAGTATACAACTTGTAAAGATAAATAACGACATACAAATAAATACCAGTGAAGCTATGATTTTTTTACTTATCGGTTTCATCTTGCATCTCTCCTTTTTTATTATTGAACGTTTTTTATTGCAATAAGTCGCTTATTCTTTTAGCGACCCTATTATAACCCCTTTTACAAAATACTTTTGCAGAAATGGATATACCGCAATAATTGGTCCAGTTGTAAGTACCATAGTTGCATATTTTATTACTTCCTGCATTGCAGCTCTTTTATCAGATGCAATTTCTTCAGATAGCTGCATTTCAATATCAGCCATTTCCCCTATAATTAATATCTCTCTTAAAATCATTTGTAAAGGATATTTATTTCTATCCTTTAAATAGATAAGTGCAGAAAACCAAGAATTCCAGTATCCTACAATACTAAACAATGACACTACAGCTAGAATAGCCTTAGAAAGTGGTAATATTATTCTAAAAAGTATTATAAAATCATTTGCACCATCTAAATATGCCGATTCCGATAAACTGACAGGTAGTTGTTGGAAACCTGTTCGCATTATTATAATTGACCATGTACTAATGCATGAAGGTAAAAACATAACAAGCCTTGTATCCATTAATCCAAGGTTTTTTATATTTAAATATGTAGGTACTAAACCACCACTAAAAAACATAGTGAATACAATTATGAATAGAAAAAACTTTTTACCGGGAAATTTGTGTTTTGAAAAGCTATATGCTGCAAAACTCATAATAAGAATTCCTAATAAGGTTCCTGTTGCAGCATAAAAGATTGTATTAATATATGATATACCTAACATAGGATGAGAAATAGCAAATCTATATGCTTCAAGGTTAAATCCTTTAGGCCAAAGCATAATTCCTTTATTGCCAATAACATAAGCCGAAGAACTAAATGAACAAAAAACTACATGTAAAAATGGATATAATGTTATAATTATCAAGAAAAACATTAAAATCTCATTAATCGTATCAAATATCAAATCAGAAAACGTCCTTTTAAGTTTCATCAAATCACCCTCCTTACCATAGACTAGTTTCACTAACAGTTCTGCTTATGTAATTTGCAGTAACCAAAAGTAGAAAATTAATAATATTATTGAACAAACCTATTGCCGCGGAATAGCTGTATTGGGCATTCTGAAGTCCACTTCTATATACAAAGGTTGAAATAACGTCAGAAGTTTCATATATAGATGGATTATACATTAAGAACACTTTTTCAAAACCAACTGACATCATTCCACCAATTCGAAATATTAATAATATAACTATGGTTGGAGTTATTGAAGGTATAGTTATAGATGTTATCCTTCTAAATCGACCGGCACCATCAATTGTAGCTGCTTCATATAACTGTAAATCTATAGCTGATATTGCTGCTAAATATATAATTGAACCCCATCCAACTCCCTGCCATATACCCGAACCTACATATAAAGTCCTGAACCACCCCGGGTCAACTAAAAAGCTAATTGGCTCTATCCCTATATTGTAAAGCATATTATTTACCAAGCCATTCTGAGAAAAGAAATCCCTTATAAAACCTACTACAACAACTATAGATATAAAATGAGGTAAATAGCTTACTGTTTGAACAAACCGTTTATACTTATCACTTCTTAGTTCGTTTAAAAGTAAAGCAAGAATTATTGGTGCGGGAAAAGAAAATATCAATTCATATACATTCAATAAAAGGGTGTTTCTTATTAGCCTCCATGCATAATAGGAATTAAAAAATTGTCGAAAGTATTTTAATCCTGCCCACGGACTTAGTAATATACCAAGACCTGCTTTAAAATCTTTAAAAGCTATTACTACCCCATACATAGGAATGTATTTAAATATAATATAATGAGCGATAGCAGGCAACAACATTAAATAGATGTATTTATTTCTAATGATGTCCTTGAAGAGTTTATTATGCTTAATTCTTTGTACATTTTCAGAAATAGTAACTGATTTTTGCAAGGGGCTATCTCCTTTCAAATAAATATGGTATAATTTTTTACCACTAATAAAGTCATAAGCTTTAATAAATTATAACAATCGTGAGAATTAAGTAACACTCAATAAATATTTTGTATAATTATACTCTATCAAATTGGTTTTTATTGTCAATAATCAATGTTTAACTATTATATTGAAAAACTGATATTATCAATATTAAAATTTTATCTTTTATATTAAATTTATGACATGGCGTAGTAAAGAGTTGATTAAAAGAGTTAAAGCCAACATTTTTTTAAATGATTTCTGTGCTTTTTAATTGAAAAACTTATAAGTTTAATCAAGGAACTCATTAAATTGTAATAACTAAATAGACTTATAAATATTGATTTCTATATTCTCCAGGTGTAATACCTTCATACTTATTGAAAGCTCTGATTAATGCTCCCGGATTATTGTAACCTACTCTGAAAGCTACTTCTTGAACAAGAATATTATCACTTTGAATAAATATCTCTTTCGCCTTCTCAATTCTTAATTTTTGTAGATAATCATAAAAGTTTATTCCAGCTTGTTCCTTGAAAAAACGTGACAGATAACTTGTTGACAAGTTAAATTTCTCGGCAATAAACTCAATAGAAATATCACTATTACTATATTCTTCTTTTAAATAATTCTCTATTTTTTCAAACAAATATCTATTACTGCTCTTTTTATTCTGATTAACAAGATCACATATTACTGTATAGGCTGAAATTAAAGAGCCATATGCATCATTTACAGTTTCAGCATTATACAATTGATGTAGGATATTTGCATCTTCAAACTTTGTCAAATCTATCTTTAGCTCATCTAATATCTTAATTACTGTACTTATAATATTATAAATCAGTATCTGGGAAATTTGACCTGATAATTGTATTTCTTTGAAGTTTTCATTGTAAACATCTTCTAAAAGCCTCTCCACTTTTTCTATATTCCCGGCTTTAACACTATTTATAATTTCCTGTTCGATATTCATTGGATAGTAATATTTAGTCTTTGCATTATTTAGATTTTTTATGGAGTCATAAAGTATAACTTCACTCTTATCTCTAGACAAAATATTTAAAGCAAAAAGAGCCTCTTTGTAAGATCTATTTATCTCCTTCACAGTGTGACAATAGCTCCCAATTCCGACTGTAGAACCAATATTATGTATATTTAGTATTTTAATGCATTTTTCCCCAAATTCCACAGGACCGAAACTAGATTCATTTATAACTTCAATTAAAATAGAAATGTTAGATTCATTTATATAAAAAACATATCCTTTCTGTTCACTATCTATTAATTCTTTTAATTTGCTCATAATCATTGAATAATCTATTATATTATTGTCGGAAGTATCTAATTTTATGGAATATACCATAAACTTTGAAGATTCAAACTCTATATTCGAAATTTTCATTATTCCATTAATTTCATCTTCGTCACTCATTTCCTGTTTTACTAATTTCTCTATAACACTATTTGTAACTAATTCTGATTGTTTATCTATTTTTTCTTTAAGATTCCTATTCTCACTAATTGTTTTAGAAATACTATTTTCGATATTAATAAATATGTTGTCATTTATACCATTAATTTCTTCATTGTTCAGAATTTCTATCAGTTTTACTATTGGTCGGTAATTTTTATAAGAAAAATAGATTGCACTTACAATTCCTATTAATAGTGCAAACAGTAGTATATATATTATTATGCTTCTAATAGATGTTAATTTGGCCTCAAACTCTGTTCTAGGTATTATTGATACTATTTCCCATTGCAATATTTCGGATTTAACTGTGGTTGTAAATAAATCCTTTTCTTTAAGTTCATTATTGCTTGTATTATATTTTATTACCGGAACTTGTTCCGAATTTATTATTATGGTCTCAGTTTTTTCAGTAAACCAGTTATCTCTTATGAAGGATTTTATTAGATCTACATTAATCTGTATAATAGCAGTAGCCTTTTGGGAATTCTTATTACCTATAGGCAAAGAGTTAATATAATATACCCTTACATTTTCTTCTCTGTCACTTACATAAAACATTTTTTTATAATTGTATGTATTTATCAAACCCAGCTTACTAAATTGATTTTTATCTAAATGTTCAAAATAAAAACTGTTTTTCACTTTATAAGTACTCGAAATCACACTTTTATTATCAAAAAAGATATATATATTTTCTACAAAATCATTACCATTTGCATATGCAGCTAAATCTTGTACCACCTCATATGCATTGTAATTTACTAAGGGAGATAAATGATCATACTGCATATTCATATATTTTGCTACTCTGGAGTTTGTATTAATGAGGTTAACCAACTCATCTAAACCGGCAAATTCTTTTTCTAGAAAATTAACAATATTTTGAATTAATATATTGTTTACTTTAACAATTTGCTCCTTTAAAGAACGGTTCATAATTCCGTATATAAAGACTGTAGCAAGACAAAGTATAAGTAATAATACAATATATGCTCTAAAATAATTAAATAAGATTGAGCGGTTTAATTTCGACTTGGAAAACAATATGCCTTGAGATATAAGTCTCATTTGCTAAATCCCCCTTTTATTGAAACAACTAATTTTGTTCTCAATTGATAGTATGTTAAAACTTCAGAGGCTTATTCCATCTGTTTTATTAAATAACGCCTAACTGTAGTAGTTGATATGCTTTTTTACAATACATACTCAGTCTTTATGACTCTGTTTATTTCTTTATATTTCACTGTATATTTCTTTAATTTAATCATAATTAATAATACACGAAATGTCAAAACTTATTTTTAAGTCCTAATATCTTTAAACACAATACACTATATTAGCATACACAATTTCCATCATGAATGCATCTAATATAGCTTTAAAGGTAAAAAAATGTACAAGCATTGAGTATGCACCATTTTCAATTCATGTTGTATTTATCTATAATACTTCCAATTCCCAATAAGCTATTGTTCTTCTCTTCCAGGTATATGTAATGTAAACACGATTTTCTTCAGCAATTATTGCAGGATATGAAAATTCTCCATCTGCTTTATCTATAGGATTTTCATTATGATCAAGAATAAAGTTTTCACCCCAGGTTTCACCGTTATCTGATGAAATACAACATACAACGGGTGTTCTTGCTCTCCAGTTACCTTTGATAGGATTGTAAACAAGTACTAACTTAGCATCTTCTATTTTCACAAGATCAATACCACTATTGTTATTTGGAACGCTTGTTGCATATGCTTCACACCATGTCAAACCATTGTCACTTGAATCACTGCGATAGATAAAACCTTCACTGCTTCTTAATAACATATGGATTTCCCCGGGTTCTGATTCCCACAGAGTTGGTTGTATTACACCCTTGCCCTGAAGTTTGTCGTGGTCTAAAGGAACCATCTCACTTTTGATCCATGTCTCACCTTCATCCTTGGAAATATCAACAAAAGCATCCCAAAGGGTGTCTGTCTCTATAGAAGCAGGTGCAAGCCAAGTACCGTCAGAAAGTATTATAGCTTTGTTTTTAACAGGACCTCTTCCTCCTATGTCACCTGCAATTAATTCTTTTGGTTGTGACCAGGAATATCCCATGTCTTCAGATATAATTAACATTGTATACCAGGACCTCGGATTTTTTCCCACCTTATAAAATAAATAAATATTGTCTTTTTCATCACTAAATAAGACAGGATTCCAACAGGGAATGCCTTCTTCATCAGCAACTTTAATCGGTACACTCCATTTGCCTTCTTTTTTCCTTGAATACCAAATTGCTACATCCTCATGATTCTCGTGGGTTCCACCAAACCATGCTGAAATTATATCTCCATTTTTCAATTTCAATAATGTAGACGCATGGCACTGAGGAAAGTACTTTTCAGGTTCAAAAATATGTTCTTTGCTAATTACTTTAAATTCCATAATATCTATCCTTTCTGATATTTTTATCAAAGCATAAGCATATTTGATTTTAAGCTGACTGGTGTTATATCCATAATCTTATCAGTCAACTATTCGTCAATATATTTAGAAACAATTAATTTATTTAACCTGTAAAATTGTTCAATCTGTAAACGTTTATCTCCTGTAAATGCATCCAGGCCTTTACTTCTTGAATGAAGTCCGATATTAAGACCTTCTAATTGTAGGAAATATTTTGCATTTACCGGATAATACTGTAGTTCTGCTAAAGATGAAAACCCTGCATAGTCGCTTAAGATTTGTACTTTTTCGGAGTTGGATTTCCATTCACGGGTTATTGCAACATAAACTTCAGGATGGAAATTGGCCATTACGCCACTAAAACCTGATATGCCAAATTTCATTGAATCAAGTAATGTAGCAGAATTAGCATTGAATATTTTAAGTTGACTTCCTCTTACGGCTTCCATTTTTGCTTTTAATTGATCTAAATTGCAGCAGGTATCTTTAAGAAAGAAAAATCTGCCGGTATCTGCACACCATTTTAAAAGATCTGGTGAAATTAATCTTTTATATGGGTGTGGACATTCATATATACCAAAAGGAATGTCAGGGACTTCGTTTAGCACCTTTTTAGCATTTGCTTTCCAGACATCATCGCTTTCTTCTTGTTCAGCGAATCGATTACTGACTATAACAAAAGCATCAATACCTGTAGCAGAAATTGCTTTTATTTCTTTTATCTGATCCTCTATACTGTCAGATACATGACCTGATGCAATAACAGGAAACTTCTCCCCGACTTTCTCTTTTACAAATCTGACAATATCAACTCTTTCCTCAAGAGAAAGCAAAAACATTTCGCTAGACTGACAAACAGCAAAGAGACCATCAACACCTTTATTCTTGTACCATACTATCAGTTCTTCAAGGGCTTTATCGTCTACCTTACTATCAGCTGTATATGGCGTAAGCATTGTAGGCCAGACACCATCAACAATAGTATTATATTTCTTGTGCATTTATGTAATCCCCTTTCAACTTTTATAGTATACAAGCAATTATTATCTTTATTTTATGATATATTAACAGTCTGAAAGTATTAAATCAAGCTCTACGTTTTTCACAATGTGTAAGATTTATCACAAATTTCTAAACTTCTGAGGAATCCTTATAACAAACATTATCTGGCATTATACTATAATAGGAAAAATGTTTTGTCAAACTGTTAATCAGAATAAGGACAATTCATTTCATATAAAGAATCAGATTAATACTTTGTTAAATAAGTTGACGAATATTCGGTTATTAAATATAATTAAATAAGTTGGCGAATAGATAAAGTAAAACATACAAATTGAATTACTATAAATATGTACATGAATTGGTGAGGTGTAAGAATGGAGATAATAGAAGTATTACCAGGAAACAGACCTAAACTTAAAGCCGTACTTTTTGATTTTGATGGCACAATATCTACTTTAAGGCATGGATGGGAAAGTGTTATGTGTCCTCTTATGGTTGAAATGATTGTCGGGAGCACACAAAAAGATAACGATGATATTAGAAAACTCGTCAATGAATATATCGACCAATCTACAGGAATACAGACAATTTATCAGATGCAATGGCTGGTTGAGACTGTAAAAAAATATGGTAAAAATCCTAATGCATCTAAAGATCCGTGGTGGTATAAAAATGAATATAATAGACGGTTGATGAAATATGTAGATGAAAGAAAAGAAAGCATAGTAAGAAATGAAGTATCTCCGGATAAATATATTATTAAAGGAAGCATTGTTCTTCTGGATAAGCTTAAACATAAAGGAATTGACATGTATGTGGCAAGTGGAACTGATCATCCTGATGTAATAAAAGAAGTTGAAATTCTAGGTCTTACTAAATATTTTAAAGAAATTCAAGGAGCTCCTTTGGGTAAAGCTCAATGCTCAAAAGAATGGGTACTGAAAAACCTTATAACGAAAAGTTATATTAATGGATATGAGCTCGCAGTTATTGGAGATGGGCGTGTAGAGATAGCACTGGGACGAGAATTTGGAGCTATTACTTTAGGGGTTGCAAGTGATGAAGAAAAGCTTGAGGGTATTAACCTGGCAAAGCAAAAGAGACTTATAAAAGCCGGTGCTCATGCTATTGTAGGAGATTTTAAAAATAGTGATAGCATATTAGCTTGGCTTGAAGGAGCTTATTGAAGAAGCTTAGTGTTTAAAACCTGGGGTGATATGAGCTGTACAGTTTTTTTGGAAACACATAGCAAGCATCGATTTTCATGAATATTATTTACTTAAGTACCAAATTACAACAATCTTGGTCTACAAAATGCGAAAGGAGGATTTGTTTTAACTTTATGATTAAGAATTATAAATGTTAGAACATAAAATTATGAAAACAGTGAAGAATCAATGTAATGTAAAATGCCTTGAAACAGATATTAACTTTGGCAATATAACAACCTATTCAGTCAAGGGAAGAAAAAATTTAGTTACTATTGAAAATATGGCAAGCCCAGGTGTAGATCCTGTGCCTGAATGGGGGAACAAAGATTTTGATGAGCTTATATCCCGTATATCTAACGCAAGAAAAAACCAACGTCCGGTTATTTTGTTTATGGGTGCTCATGTAATTAAAAACGGATTATCCAGATATTTAATTGATTTAGTAAAAAGAGGGATTATAACTCACATTGCGAGTAATGGAGCGGGCAGTATTCACGACTTTGAATTGGCATATAATGGAGGCACTTCAGAAGATGTCCCTACTGCTATTGAAGATGGGTCATTCGGTATGTGGGAAGAAACCGGGAGATGGATGAATGAAGCATTGCAGGAAGGATATAAATTGGGCATGGGTTACGGTGAGAGTCTTGCGTGCTATGTTGATAAATATCCTGAAAAATTTCCTTACAAAGATGACTGCATTTTCTATCAAGCCTTTAAAAATAATATCTATGCTACATATCATGTGGCAATTGGTACAGATATTATACATCAGCACCCAATAGTAGATTTTGCAGCAATAGGTTTTACCAGCGGTAAAGATTTTACATATTTCTGTAAATCAGTATCAATGCTTGACGGTGGGGTATTTTTGAACTTTGGGTCAGGAGTTATAGGTCCTGAAGTTTTTCTTAAAGCACTTTCAATATCTAGAAATTTAGGCTATCCTACATTTAACATTACTACCGCAAATTTTGATATTCTTGATCTTGGAGATTACCGCTCAAAGCTAGGTTATGATCACCCGCACTATTACTACAGGCCCAGGAAAAATATCGTAAACAGACCTGTCAGCAAAGGAGGAAAAGGCTGGCATTTTTG
>CAZEYH010000013.1:16060-18106 GCA_964515895.1 uncultured Clostridiaceae bacterium
AAAAAACTTGAACTATGTAAACTTAATATTTGGAATGCTTTTCTTCTTTTGCGTGATTGCTATAATTCAGGAGGAAAACTGCTGGTATGCGGTAATGGCGGAAGTGCTGCCGATTCTGAACATATCGTGGGAGAGTTGATGAAAGGATTCCTTTTAAAACGTCCTTTGGAAGAAGAGGAATGTAATAAAATAAAATTCAATTTCCCTGATGAATGGGAATACTTGTCTCGTGGGTTGCAAAGAGCTCTACCTGCTATTTCCCTTGTCAGTCATACGTCTTTATCTTCTGCATATGCAAATGATATTAATTCTGACATGGTTTTCGCTCAGCAAGTTTATGGATATGGAAAAGAAGGAGATGTATTATTAGGTATAAGTACATCAGGTAACTCAAAGAATATTGTCAATGCATTAAAAGTAGCTAAAGCATTTGGGTTAAAAACAATAGGTTTAACCGGCGGAGAAGGAGGAAAAATGAAAGAACTTTGTGATGTATCAATAGTTGCTCCGGCAGCAGAGACCCATAAAGTACAAGAGTATCATCTTCCCATATATCACACACTCTGTGCTATGCTAGAGGTAGAATTTTTTAACTGAAATCAGCTAATCGAAATGTAGGTTGGAGAGGTTTAGTGAAGTGTAAAATGAAGAGTGAAGACTTATGGAGGTACTAACTGCTTATGAGAAATAAAGCCAGAAACTCTACGGATATGAAATTCCATAATAGAAATACTATTTTGAAAATAGTTCAAGGTACTCTGGTATCAAGAGCTCAGTTAGCACGTAAAACAGGACTTACTCGGGCTGCTGTCTCATTAATTATAGATGAGCTGCTAGAAGATGGTATAATCATTGAAGCAGGTACTGGAAAAGCTAAATATGGCAGGAAACCCATACTCCTTGAAATAAATTCTGATCGTTATTATGCAGTAGGTCTCAACATCTCAAGAAGCGGTTATTCTGCAGGGATTGTAGATATAAAGGGTAATTTAAAACATAGCTATAATTTTGATAATTCTAATTACATGATCTGCAATTTTTCTGATATGACTGATAATACAAAAGTTAGTTTAGAAAGAGAACTAAATTACATTAAACATGCCATCATCGATTTAATAAAACATTCCGGAATTGAGAAAGAAAAAATCCTGGGGCTTGGGATAAGTGCTCCCGGACCGCTAGATGTTTATAATGGCACTATATTAAATCCTCCAAATTTTTCTTTATGGCATGGGGTCAATATAATAAATGAACTTAAGAAGGATATCCCTTTTGAAATATTTCTTGAAAATAATTCGACTGCCCTCACATTGGCTGAAAAAAATATTAGCAATAGTACAAAATTTAGCGATTTTATGCTCATTGTTGTTGATACCGGAATAGGTGGAGGTATTGTAATTGATGATAAGCTATATAGGGGAAAAGAAGGATTTGGTTGTGAAATAGGTCATACAACAATAGATGTTAATGGAAAGCCTTGCAGTTGCGGAAATATTGGATGTCTTGAAGTGTATGCTTCTATACCGGCTATTTTGCAAAAGGCTAGGCAGTATGATACTGATATAAAGTCGTGGGAAGATATTGTAGATAAAGCTGAACAAGGCAATAACTATTGTTTGGATATAATTAGAGAAGAAGCTCGTCTATTGGGGGCAGCTATTGTAAATGCATTAAATATTCTGGAACTTGAGGCAGTTGTGCTGACAGGATATATTAATTATAAGCCAAATATGCTTATAAAACTAATTAATGAGTACGTGGGTAAAACTGCAATTACAAGAAATATTCGCTCCACAGAAATATTCAGTTCTTCCCTGAATAAAAATTCTGATATAATAGCAGCTGCATCAATAGTAATTGATAAGTTTTTCAGTTGTCCATAATGTCCTAGTATAATATATGTATTGATTTTCTATATACTTTTTTAAAGCAATAGATAAGTTTTGTGTGGGTGCATATTTTAAATGCGCCCACACTTATATAATTAGGGGGGAAAGGTATAACACTCTTTAACTAAACATCAAGAAGCTTCACGGCTTCTATAAG
>CAZEYH010000013.1:18206-19465 GCA_964515895.1 uncultured Clostridiaceae bacterium
CCTTTAAAGGTCATTATCCCGTCTTCAAGAGTTACTAATGCCTTTGTAATATCGCTTCTACTCTTATTAATCTCATATATGTCTGTTTTATTATAAGTAATGTCCGGTAAACTAATTTTAACCTCATCAAGATCATCACCGGAGGCATTTACAACAACAAGCACTCTCTTATCTTCAAATGCATAGTCATAAATACTTACATATGGAGCATCTAGAACTATTGCAGGTCTTATGCTTCTTTCCATTTTTCTAATAAGACTTTGGATAATTTCTTGTCTAGTTGTATTCAGGTACGCACCATATCCACCTTCTGAAGCACAATATGGTAAAATAACTATCTTATTATTATGACTAGCCATTCCGGCTCCAACAATATCACCTTCTGCATTCTTAACTTCCGTAATTTTATTCAAATACTTATCTACATTATATTTAATTGCAAGATAAGGACCTATTGATCCTTGGCTGGACATTCTACTATTGCGAATTCCACTATATATTTCCCCATTACAGGTTTCTTCATAGGATTGAACTCCCGAATGTGCCTTGTGCCATTGGATATCATTAATGCCCGCAAGATGACCATACCCCATATCCCACAGTGTATAAGCTGCTTCCCCCTCCATTATTACATAGTTGTTATTAAATAAATCTATCAGTTCTTCATAACTTAAGTTGCGGAAATACTGACCTGAAACTGCAATAATAGAATTTAAATGTTTCCTTTCACAAGTGTAAGTATTAGCAACTCCATAGGCAGATAAAAGTTGAGCCCAGAATTCCTCCCTTGGGTAAAGCTCATCCATACTATTTCCCCTTTTGGTTCTCAAAGTATAAGAAGATTCCTGACAAATTGGTATTTTGACTCCTTTTTGCTTTGATGTATCAAGTCCAAGTTCAGTCAATTTATTAACAAAGGCTTTTGTATCCGCCAAAGCATATTGATAACCTTCAGTCAGCAACACTCCATTTCCCATCATGTCAAATATGTTAAAAGTTATTCCCTTACTGTTGATGAGCGTTGAAGTTTCTATCTGAAAACTAGTAAATGCCTTTGATTTTGAAAATCTGGTATGCTGGAAGCTTTCCAATTCAGGATAAACTTCAGTGTTTTGGGGTAAAAATGCTTTCGTCATTCTTGAAACTGCTGAAAATCCCAAAATATAATTTTGTGGAGTAACTTCGTTATAGCTTGGAAGGTGTGGCCTACTAACCGGTGGAGTGTTACCGGATAAACCCTTGAAGATAGCATCCCAGTC
>CAZEYH010000014.1:0-19006 GCA_964515895.1 uncultured Clostridiaceae bacterium
TTTTAGAATCTGCAATGATAGGATTATTAGGCGGAATATTAGGTATAGGCTTTAGTTATGGTGCTTCGTTTCTTCTTAACCGCGCAGGTATAAGTTTCCTTGATATGGGTTGGAGCATGCCCGGAGCTGAGACTACAATATCAATTATTCCTGTTTGGCTTGCGGGAACTGCAGTAGTTTTTGCATCTTTTGTAGGTATCATATCCGGAGCATATCCTGCAGCAAGGGCTATGAGACTGAGTGCTCTCGAAGCAATAAGAAATGAGTAAAAAACGCAAATTCAGAAAAAACTACTAAATGAAACTGAAATATTGAAAATAAGGGCGAATCTATGGTTTTGCCCTTATTTCATGTGTGCCCAGCATGGGCAACAACTTGCAAAAAATGTATTCTCTTACACTTGACATTTGCAGCATTATATATGTAATATTGTGTTAGGTATATTAAATAAATGGATTAATAAATGGAAGGTGTGGTAGTAATGGCAGATTTCAAAATAGGTGTTATAGTTGATTCGTTCAGACTCGACATTAAAGAGGCTGTAAAAAAGGCAAAGGAAGTAGGGGCAGAAGGAATTCAAGTGTATACTACAAAGGGACCAATGGCCCCTGAAAACTTGAATACACAACAGAGAAAAGAATTTCTTGATCTGGTAACATCAAACGGTCTTGTTATATCTGCTCTTTGTGGTGATTTGGGTGAAGGATTTGCAGATAGGGAGAATAATCCGCGCAGAATTGAAAAATCAAAAAGAATAATGGATTTAGCTAAAGATTTAAATACTAATGTTGTTACAACGCACATTGGAGTTGTGCCGAAAGATCCAAATCATCCAAGATGGGCTATTATACAAGAAGCCTGTGAGGAATTAGCGGAATATGGGGATGAAGTTGGTGCATATTTTGCTATTGAAACCGGTCCTGAAACATCAACAGTGCTTAAAAAGTTTCTAGACAGCCTTAATTCAAGAGGTGTAAGAGTTAACCTTGATCCAGCAAACCTTGTTATGGTAACTGGTGATGATCCTGTTGAAGCAGTATATAATCTAAAGGATTACATTGTACATACCCATGCAAAAGATGGTATTATGTTAAGAAAAAGTGATCCCGAAGTTATTTATGGTATGATCGAAGAAGAAATCCAATTAGGAGCTGCATTCAGGGAAGTTCCATTAGGAGAAGGCAGTGTTAATTTTGTTGAATATCTAAAAGCGCTAAAATCTGTTGGATATAACGGGTTTTTAACAATTGAGAGAGAAGTGGGAGAAAATCCCGAAAAGGATATCCGCATGGCAGTTGAATTTTTGAAAAAGGTTATGAATGAGATATAGTAATGATGATTAAACATATAAACTAAAAAATGCGTGATATAAAGTCCTTTCATAAGAGAAAAGATTATTAATAACTGGAGGTATTGCTTGTGAAAACAGGAGTAAGTTCATATAGTTTTAACAGATTAATGGTAAATGGCACAATGAGTCAATTTGAGGTTATTAGTAAAGCAAAAGAAATGGGATTCGATGTAATTGAATTTTCAGGTCTCAAAGTACCGGAAGGTGAAACTATTGAATCTTATGCTGAAAGAGTTAAAGAAGAGTGTGCTCGTGTAGGTATTGAGATAGGTAATTATACTATTTGGGCCGATTTCATTAATGGTTCTGAAGGTGACTTGGAAGCTGAAATAGAAAGAGTAAAAGGAGAAGTAAGAATAGCAAAAATTTTGGGCTCAACCGGAATGCGCCATGATGCTACTTCGGGATTTAAACCAGGCTATGTAGGGGCTAAGGGTTTTGACGATGCTTTACCCATTTTAATTAAGGGATGTAAAGCTGTAACTGAGTATGCAGAAAGTCTTGGCATTCGTACAATGGTTGAAAACCATGGATTTTTCAGTCAGGATAGTGATAGAGTTGAAAAACTTATAAATGGTGTTAACAATAAGAACTTTGGGGTTCTACTTGATGTAGGTAACTTTCTTTGTGTTGATGAAGATCCTGCAAAAGCAGTAGGAAGATTAGCACCGTATGCATTCCATGTACATGTTAAAGACTTCCATGTAAAGCCAGGTACTGGTATAAATCCCGGGACAGGTTGGTTTACTTCTAGAGCAGGCAACTATTTAAGAGGCTCCATAATTGGTCATGGAGAGGTGCCTGTAGTACAATGCTTGAAAATTATTAAAAAGGCTGGCTATGATGGAACAGTTTCAATAGAGTTTGAGGGGATGGAAGAGCCTCTTAAGGGTATAGCTGTAGGACTTGAGAATTTGAAGAATTATCTTTCAATGATATAAATGACATACTAGATTAGTTTTTTAAGATACATGAAAACATAAGCAAAAAACATTAGAAATAATGGCTGAAGATAATTGCTTATATATTGATTGAGTTGTAAAATTTATAGGGTAGTGTGCATATGTATGAATATGCAGCAATAATATATAATGATAAAGTAGCAATAACATATAATAATGACAATTAATACCGACAATTGGTAATGACAATTAGAAAATTAATATCCCCAATAAAAATAAGGAGGTATTTGTATGTCAAACATTTCAGTTGAGCCCCACAAATCATCATTTGGAATGGATGCCAATATGGCAGTGCTTATTGCTTATCTAGGAGGAGTGGTGATATCTTTTATACCCGGACTCAAATATATTGCATGGGCAGTGCCGCTAGTTGTATTCTTCATGGAATCACAAAGCAAATTCATTAAATTTCATGCAATGCAATCATTTACATTAAACATTATCGGAATGTTATTGGGATTAATTGTAGGTTGGATATTAGGTGGAATTGCAACTGCATTGATGTTTAAAAGTCCCGGTGCCGGTATCGGAGTTGCAGGATTTTTAACTACACTTACATTTATTATTAGCATTATTATTACAATATTTGCTATAATAGCTGTATCTAAAGGCTGGAAATATGAAGAGTATAAAATACCCTTTGTTGGCAATATAGCTGTGAAAATTGCTGGCATGTTCGGAATGAAAGCTTAATAATAATTTAATCATAAATAGTGTCATAAATAGTGTAAGAATTATATAATTAAATTTTAAAAGGGATGTAAATCACTCTAGCATCCCTTTGTTATTTTTGGGGAAGCAAAATAGTAAAAGAAACCTTCAAGTTGAACTTTGAAAGCTTCTTTTTTGTTTGGTAGGCCATCGGGGACTCGAACCCCGGACGCCCTGATTAAGAGTCAGGTGCTCTACCAACTGAGCTAATGACCCATAAAAAAATAATTATAACTGTCGAAAACAACTTTCGACAACTAATATTATAAGCAGTAACTCAGCTGTTGTCAACAGTAAATTTAAAAAAGGCAGATAGATTTTTAAGTTCCGGTGATTGTATATGCTCCTAATAAGGTTTATAATATCTTTATTGTATTAATCAAATGCTAATAATATTATTTGAAGGATATTTTCTAAACAATATTGTATGAACGATATTGTTTGATTATTTGATTAAAGATAAGTTATATTTTATTATGAAATATATCAAGGGGGTAAATATAAATGAAATATATAGATTTAAGAAGTGATACGGTTACACATCCAACTACTGAAATGAGAGAGGCTATGTATAATTGCGAAGTTGGAGATGATGTATACCAGGATGACCCTACTATCAATAAACTTGAAGAATATGCTGCTTTAGTAGTTGGTAAGGAAGCTGCTTTATTTGTTCCTACCGGGACTTTTGGTAATCAATTAGCTTTATTTACACATTGTGAGAGGGGTAATGAAGTAATATTGGGTGATAACTGTCATATTGTGCAACATGAAGCCGGTGCCTCATCGGTAATTGCAGGAGTTCAGCTGAGGACTCTTTATGATGATGAAAATGGCTTAAATCCTAACCAAGTTGAAGATAAAATAAGAAAAGAACAGGATATCCATTATCCAGACACAGGTCTGATTTGTCTTGAAAATGCTTTATCAAATGGCAGAGTAGTTCCACTTGAAAATATGAAAAGTATATCTGCCATATCAAAAAAATATAATGTTCCTATTCATATAGATGGGGCAAGACTGTTTAATGCTTCAACTTACTTAAATATAGATGTAAAAGAAATTACCAAATTATGTGATTCAGTTATGTTCTGTTTGTCAAAAGGATTATGTGCACCTGTCGGTTCAATGTTAGCAGGAAGTAAAGATTTCATAGAAAAAGCAAGACGGAGAAGGAAAATTATGGGTGGTGGAATGCGTCAAGCTGGCGTACTCGCAGCAGCCGGGCTTATAGCACTTGAAAAAATGAGACTTAGGCTTAAAGAAGATCATAATAATGCCCTTCTTCTTGCCGATGAATTAGAAAAAATTCCCGGAATTCATGTATATAGAGATAACATACACATTAATATGGTATTCTTTGATATGGATGATACAGGATACAGTTCAGAAAAATTAGCAGCAAAACTATATGAAAGAGGTATAAGGATTAGTCCGGCAGAAAATGGAACTATGCGGTTTGTAACCCATTATTGGATAAGTACCGATAACATATTCTATGTTGTTGATTGTATAAAGGAAATTATAATTGGCGATAGGTAACATCTGATGAGAAGCAGCAGTCAGTATCACTTTGGTTATTATTACTGATAACCTTGTATAATCTAGTATTATATTGATATAATTTCGGAAACTAAAATATTTAAAAATGTACTTTACCAAATATGTTTTATTAAGGAGTTGAGGTTTTTGCGTGATTTTCTTTATGAAATAACAAAAAGGACACTTGTATATGATGGTTCAAAGGGATATATGTTACAAAAGTATGGGCTAAAGGGTGGTGAATGCCCGGAATTGTGGAATGTTACTCATAGTAATATAGTAGAAGAAATATATAGCTTATATAAGGAAGCAGGTTCAGATGTTATTCAAACAAATACTTTTTCCGGCAACCGAGTTCAACTTGAAAGGCACAATATTGGTGATAAGACATATGAACTGAATTACAAAGGTGCCCGGCTAGCCAGGGAAGTAATGGGAGAAGATGGTTTTGTTGCCGGCTCTATAGGACCTACCGGCAGATTATTTGAACCCTCCGGAGACCTTACTTTTGAAAATGCCTATAAAATATTTAAAGAGCAGGTAAAAGCTTTGGTTGATGGAGGCGTTGATTTAATCAATTTTGAAACTTTTACCGATGTAGCTGAAATGAGAGCTGCTCTTCTTGCAGCAAAAGAAACTACAGACATTCCTATAATTTGTTCTGTTTCATTCGAGCAGAATGGCAGGACTTTGATGGGTACTGATCCTGAAACAGCTGTTATCATACTAAAATCTCTTGATGCTGACATGGTTGGGACAAATTGTTCATTTGGACCTAAACTTATGGTTGATATTGTAAAAAAAATGCATCTTGCAGGTGGTGGGTATTTAAGTGTAAAACCAAATGCTGGATTGCCTGAAGTAGCTGATGGTGTACCCGTTTACAGAGCATCTGTTAGAGAATTTGCTTCATTAGCTAACCAATTTATGAAATACGGGGCAAGATTAATAGGAGGATGCTGTGGCACTACGCCTGAATTTATCAAGACGATTAAAGAAGAAATAGATGATTTGGGATCAATAAATAACAAAGAAACAGATAACATAAGCTTTGATATTTCATCTAAAATAATTAGCTCCGGAGTAAGAACGTTTGATACTACTAGTATCAATAGTAAAAATATTGGAGAGCTAATTCCTCAAAATGATGAAAACATACTAAATCAACTTAAAAATATAAATCAGGAATATATGACAGATATTGCATTAGATCTGGCATTGGATATGTCATCCGAAGATTTTGATGTGATATATGTAAATATGGATAAGGTTTTCAGTAATAAAGACAGTAAGATAAGTACGGCTGAAAATGTGAAAAACAACCGACTTCTTGCTGAGGTAATTAATACTGCACAGGGATTTATGAAACAGCCGTTTATTATCGAAACATATAATCCTGATGCACTAGAAAATGCATTAAGAATTTTTAAGGGCAGAGCGGGAGTAATAATAGGTGACAATATAGGAAGCACAGATGAAGTAATAATAAATAACTTAGTGAGTGTTGCAAATAAATATGGAGCATTAGTTTTAAAAGAGGATGTTTTAAATCATATGCTAAAATAATCCTACTATAAAAGCAACATAATTTATTGCCAAAACTCCTTTAGGCCATATCTTTTCTTTAAGATTTTTCTTATATCCAGCATTGCTGTATAAGTTGGTAATATGTATATACTTTGCCCTTCGGCAGTGTTGGATAACCCTTTATCAAGCAGCTCATTGTAATTGTCGTAGATTTTAATTTTATCGGCATTAATTCCGGCAGATTCTAATCTTTCATCCATATCAGTGCTCCTTGTGCCGGCTATCAAAACATTTTCAATTTTATTATGTATATCCAATAATTTCCCGAAATTCACGTCCTGGATCCAGGATATATCTGTATCATCCCCGGGCTTATCATTTATTAAAAAAACAAGTTGCATATTATTATCTTCCATTAATAAATAATCAATTATTTGGTTAAATCCTGCTGGATTTTTAACAAGAATAACTTTGATAAATTTTCCGTCTATATTTATTTCTTCCATCCTGCCAAAGCTTGGTTTATAGCTAGATAAACCTGAAATAATAGCTTTTTCCGGAACACCTATAGCGTTCCCTACAGCAACTGCTGCTAATGCATTATAAATATTAAACAAACCGGGAATGCTTATTTTTGCCATAATATCAGTTTCTTGCACCTGTATATTTACAATTGAGTATTTATCTGTAATTTCTTCAATACCGGAACAAGTTATATGACTTTTTGGTCGTTCATAACCACAGTTGGGACATTTGAAACCACCAAGGTGTTCATAAGTATAATAAGAATATTCATATTTATTACCACAATAGTAACAAAATAAGGTATCATGATCTAGTGCACTTGCGTTATCCATCAAATTTTCAGCAGACTCATCAGCTATGCTGATTCCGTTAGCTACTTCTCCAGTCAAATTAGCTTCGCAAGCTACATTAGCTACATCAGGTACATCAGCTAAGTCAGCTCTATCAGCTACAACATCGAAACTGGCTCCATTAGCTCTATCAGCTGAGTCAGAACTATCAGTTAAGTCATCCAAGTTAGTTCCATCAGCTACGTTAGTAAAATCGCCTAAGTCAGTTCTATTAGCTCTGTAAGTTAATCCGTAATAAATAACTCTGTTCTCAACATCTCTTCCAAGACTTGCACAAAGTGAATCATCGGCATTTAGAATTAAGCAGGCTTTATTAGACTTTTTAACTGTAGAACATACACGTTCCAAAACTTTGAGAACTCCACCAAACCTATCAATTTGATCCCTAAAAAAGTTTGTTACTACTATAATATCAGGTTCAAAATGAGAAGTTATTTTGCCAAAAACCCCTTCATCTATTTCTATTAGCGCATTGGTAATCCTACTTTCACCTTTCCAATTTACTGATGCGATAAAAGTAGCTGTTATACCCGGTAAAAGATTTGCTCCTGAACTATTGCTAACATATTCAACACCGGCTTCATCCAGAATTTTTGCAATTATACCGGTAGTTGTAGTTTTGCCGTTAGTACCTGTAACTGTTATTATTCTAAACGGTTTTGCTATTATTTTTAGTATGCCGGGATATAGTTTGAGAGCTATTTTTCCGGGTAAGGATGTACCGCCAAGGCCTATCATCCTGCATATTTTAATTGATAGTTTACATACAAATATTGTCAATACAAGCCTTATTTTATTTAAAATTTTCCCCATTATTTTACGCCGCAGCTCCCTCGCCAAATTATAAATTGCACCGGAAAGTCAAGTTATGACTTTCTGGATTATAACCACATTATAACATAAATATAATTAAACAAGGGAATTAAATGCACCCGAAAAATTATACGAATAATTTTCAGTGCCGAAGCGTTTGAAGTTAATATTATTAAATTTTCTTTTTATAGTTTAAATATCTTTAAAAACAATGTATAATATATATGTTTTAAAGGGGGTATAAATCCTGATGGAAATAATAGAGAGGGAACTCATAAAGAAGTCCCAGAAGGGTGATATTGAGTCCTTTGAGAAGCTGATTTCTAGTTACCAGAAAAAAGTATTTAATATAGCTTTTGGAATGATGCGCAATCATGATGATGCTTATGATATATCACAAGAAGTATTCATCAGGGTTTTTAAATCCATAAGAAAATTCAAGGGACAATCTTCATTTTCTACGTGGTTGTATAGAATTACTACCAATGCTTGTCTTGATGAACTTAGAAGACGAAAAAATAACAAAAATATTATTTCTATAGATCAGGAGATACAACTTGAAGAAGGCGAAGTTTTCCGGCAGATTGAAGACGATGGGCCTACACCGGAATTAGCAGCTGAAAGAAATGAGCTCAGAGAAATAATAGGAGAGGCAATTTCTCAATTATCTGATGAACACAAAGAGGTAATTGTTTTAAGAGATATTCAGGGTTTTAGTTATGATGACATAGCCGATATAATAAAATGTCCGCAGGGTACGGTAAAATCAAGGATAAACAGGGCAAGGCGGACACTTAAAGAAATACTTAAAAATAAAATGGAACTTTGGGATAAGGATTACGTCAAATAATATGGAAAGGAGGGTTGGAGATAATGGATTGCAAACAGGTAATAAATTTAATATCAATGTATGTAGATTGCGAGTTGGATGAAAGCCAAAAAGCAAAATTTGAAGAGCATGTAAACCAATGTCCTTCATGTAAAGAGGAACTTAATGATATATTAAAAGTTCTAGAAATATTACACAGTATACCGGAAGTAGATTTACCTGCCAGTTTTAAAGATGAACTTCATGAAAAATTAATTCAGGTTAAGGAGAATGAATTTTCAACTGGGAAACTGTCTTTTATAAAAAGCAGATATATTAGAGCTTTATCAACGGTTGCAGCAGGAGCTTTAATTATTTTTGTATTAAAAGGAATATTTTTCGACGGCTTTTTTCTCAAAACAAAATACGATAAATCAATGATGACAGCTAGAGGTACTGATGATTCTGTAGTGATGACGAAGGGCAATATTTCTGCAGGTTATGCGGGAAAAGCAAATTCATTTAATGACAGTAAAGAAAAAACAAAAGATATGCCCGAATTACCCAGAGATGAAAATATGCAGAAAATGGATGATGGGACAGAGAGTAAGCAAGATGCATTATCTGCTGACACATCTGAATTTGGTATAATAAAATCTGATACACCAAGAGATAGAATAGTATCTAGTTTTTCAATTACAGAAGATTTTGATAATACCGAAGATAGTGATAATAAATGTTCTACTAGAAGTTCTAATGACATTTATTTTACCAAAGAAGCAGATGGTTCAACTGATTCAGTCCCGGAGGTAGCTATGTTTGGAGCCAAACAAGCAGCGCCATACGAAAATGCAGATGATTATATTCTATTTAGAGAAAACAGTAAAATTAATGTTACTATTGTTGTTAAAGATAATGTTATAGATGAAGACAAAGTAATGTCTATAGCCATAGAAAATGGAGCAATATTTAGTACTTCTGACATTAATATGATGTCAACAATGGAAACTAAAACTGAAACAACAGAAATAGAACCTGAAACTGAAACAACTAAAGATAAATATGAAATGGAAATAGTGGAGTTTCTTATTTCAGGAAACCAATATAATTATTTCATAAATAATCTTGGAGATAATGTGAAATTTAATAATGCAAATATGTATTATACTTCTCCTATTATAAGAGAAGATGTAAAAATAGATTTGAATGAGTTAAAAATAAAGCTAGATGAAATTAACATAAAAATTGCAGAAACTGATAATGAAAAAGATGACTCCAGCCCGCCTGAACTGGAGAAACTAAAATCAGATAGAGAAAAGATAGAGGAAGAAATTGATAAAACACTTAAGGAATACGAGTATATCGCAGATGTGACAATTGATATAAGCAAATAATTCGGAGTAAACATATTAAATATAATAGGCTCTATAAGACTAAGCAATATTTCTGTTATTATATGTGCCATATGTAGAAAATGCATGATCAGGCTTACAGCAACTTTACAGGTTGCTGTTTTTTGTAATTTATCAGGTAAACCGATTTCCATATTTAGTAAACACATTATGATAAACGTAAATTGACGAAGTGAGTTTTGTTCTGTAAAATATTAAAGAAGCAGGTTTATTATATTTATATACATATAGGTTAGGTGGATTTGTGATGGTTATTGAAGCTGTAATAGATAGGTTTGAGAATGGTAATGCTATTTTATTGGCAGAAGAGTTAAGAGTTGAAATTAGTATATCCGAGGAAGAAATAAGGGAAATATATAAAGAAGGTGAAACAGTATATTTAACTCTGGAAGATGGTTCGTTTTCTTTGGAAAAATAAACTTTATAGGGAATGGCGGTTAATTTATATGAATAATGAAAAAGAAAAATTATTATTAGTTGATGGAAATAGTATTCTGAACAGAGCTTTTTATGGATTACGTGGCTCACAACTGTTATCTACTTCTGATGGTCTTTATACTAATGCGGTGTATGGTTTTCTAAATATATTACTTAAATATCTTGAAGAAGAGCAGCCGCAGTATATTTGTATAGCTTTTGATATGAAGGCTCCGACTTTTAGGCATGAACAATATGATGATTATAAAGCAAACAGGAAAGGAATGCCTGAAGAGTTGGCTGTACAGGTACCTGTTATAAAAGAAGTGCTTGATGCAATGAATATTATGAGGGTTGAGTATGAGGGGTATGAAGCAGATGATCTTATAGGCTGGCTGTCTTTATGTGGCGAAAAAAAGGGAATGGAAGTAGTTATAATAACTGGAGACAAGGATTCCTTTCAGCTGATATCAAATTCCACCCGTCTTAAACTACCTATAACAAGATATGGTAAAACTGAAACTGAAGAGTATGATTACAATGTTTTTTACGATAAATACAAGATACATCCTGAACAAGTGATAGATGTAAAAGCTTTAATGGGTGATGCTTCAGATAACATCCCCGGAATAAGAGGGATTGGTGAAAAGACTGCGTTGAAATTGATAAGGAAATTTGAGAATATTGAAAACTTATATGAAAACATACACCAAGTTGATAGGGAAAGTATTAAAGAAAAACTGGAAGCCGGGAAAGAGATAGCTTTTTTAAGTAAAAAGCTATCAACTATAAAAAGAGATGTGCCGGAAGAACTATGTAATTTGGATCAATTAAAAATGCAGGAATATAACACAGAAAAACTTTTTGAGGTTTTTAGAAGGTTGGAGTTTAAATCATTTATAGAAAAGCTGGGATTACAAAAGGAGGTTTACAAAAACATTGAAAGTAAACAGGAAAATACTAAAGTAGTTTATATAAATAATCTTGAAGAATTGAAAAACTTAAAGAAATTGTTAATTAGTCAAAAAGAGATATCTTTCTTCCATCTGTTAGATAAAAGTGCAGATAATCAAAATGTAAATCTTGCCGGGAATTTGGCCGGTTTAGCATTATCATGGAGTGAAAAAGATTCTGCATTTATTAAGATAAATAACAGCATAGATGGTAAAAACTACAAAGATGCAAATGTTGAAGATGACCGGGGTATAAGTGAGAAAGACTTTATTTTGGAATTTAAAGACATCTTTGAAAACGAGTCAATAAAAAAATATGGACATGATGTAAAAAGTTTTTTGCTATATTTAAAAGATACAAACGTTAATTTAAGAGGACTATCATTTGATACAATGATAGGGGCATATATCTTAAATCCTGCAAAAGAAACTTATTTGGTAGCGGAATTATGTGCAGAGTATCTAAAAAAAGATATTATACCGGTAGAAGAACTTTCAGGCAAAGGAAAGAATTGTAAACCTTTTAAGGATGTTCCTTATGACAATCTTATTCCTATTGCTTGTGGATACTCATGGGCTATATTTAAACTTCAGAGAGTTATCAATAAATTAATAAAAGAAAATCAACAGGAAATATTATATTATGATATTGAGCTCCCGTTGATTGAAATACTAGCAGAAATGGAATATAATGGATTTAAATTAAACAAGGATGAACTAGTATCTTTATCTAATGAACTTGATGATAAAATTGAATACCTGACAAAGGAAATATATAATTTAGTAGGTGAAGAGTTTAATATTAATTCTCCAAAACAACTTGGAGTAATACTGTTCGAGAAACTTGGACTTCCTGTAAAGAAGAGGACAAAAACCGGTTATTCTACAGCTGCGGAGGTTCTTGAACAACTAATTGGGGAGCATATGATTATTCCACATATACTCGAATATAGGCAACTTATGAAACTCAAAACTACTTATACAGACGGACTTATTAGCATGATAAATCCTGAAACAAGCAAAATTCACTCTAAATTTAATCAGACAGTGGTTGTTACAGGCAGGATAAGCAGTACCGAACCGAATTTGCAAAATATTCCCATTAAACTTGATATGGGAAGAAAAGTAAGAAAAGTGTTTGAACCTTCTGATGAGAATTTTATACTCATAGATGCCGATTATTCCCAAATTGAGCTTAGAGTACTTGCGCATATTTCGGAAGATGAAAATCTGATAGATGCATTCATGAACAATGAAGATATTCATGCTTCCACTGCCTCAAAAGTATTTGGGGTACCTCAAGATAAAGTTACACCACTAATGAGAGCTAGAGCAAAGGCCGTTAATTTTGGAATTATCTATGGGATAGGTGACTTTAGTCTTGCTAAAGATCTTGGTATTACAAGAAAAGAAGCCAGAAGATATATAGATGGTTACCTGGATAAATATCCCGGGGTGAAGCAATATATGCATGATATTATTGCTACCGGAAAAAAATTGGGATATGTAACTACTATGTTTAACAGAAGGAGATATTTACCTGAATTGACATCGAAGAATTTTAACATTAGATCCTTTGGTGAACGTATTGCACTAAATACACCGATACAAGGGAGTGCTGCAGATATAATAAAGATTGCGATGGTTAAAGTTTATGGAAGATTGAAAGAAAGTAATATGAAATCAAGGTTGATATTACAGGTACATGATGAGTTGATTATAGAAACCCATGTAGATGAAAAAGACGAAGTTATTAATATTTTGAAAGAGTGTATGGAAACAGCTGTGACTCTTAAAGTACCTTTGAAGGTTGATATTAGCATAGGAAAAAATTGGTATGAGGTTAAATGAGTTTGATTTTAGTGTAAAACTCATTTTGAAAAGAGGAGGAAACAAAAAATTGAAAGTAATAGGGGTAACAGGTGGAATTGGAAGCGGGAAAAGTACAATAGCAAAGATCTTATGTGATCTTGGTGCAAGTATTATAGATGCTGATAAAATTGCAAGAGAAATTACAACTAAGGGGCAACCTATAATGGAAGAAATAGTAGGTTGCTTTGGACCAGATGTACTAGATGGAGAAGGGGAATTGGACAGGAAGAAATTAAGTGAGATTGTTTTTGCAGACAGTAAAAAGATTGAAATGCTAAACTCTATTACCCATAAATATATAGCAGATAAAATCAAAGAAGAATTAAATAAATTGGAAGAAGCCAAAGCTGAAATTGTAGTATTGGATGCGCCTCTACCAGTAGAGCATGGATTTCTAGATGTAGTTGATGAAGTATGGGTAGTTGTTGCAAATGAAGATATAAGAATAAAGCGCATTATAGAAAGAAACAATATTACCCGTGAAGAAGCTCTTGCCAGGATAAAGATGCAAAAAGACGACGAAGAGTATTTAAAGCTTGCAGATGAAGTAATAAATAATGGTGGAAGTGTTGAAGAATTAGAAAAGTCTATAGCTAAACTTTATATTCAAAAGAAATTAGGAGAGCTAAGGTGATTTTTTTGCATCTTAAAAACAAGAAAGTATACAAGAAATATAAGAGAAGTAAAAACAGATATAGACATATAATTTATTTTGTAATAGCTATATTATCTATAGTGTTAATTATCGATAATTCAACAACCATATTAAAAAGAATTTATCCTTTGAAGTTTAATGAGCATGTTTTTAAGTATTCAACAGATAATAATATTGACCCTTATATTGTGTTTTCTGTTATAAAAGCAGAAAGCAGTTTTAACCCTAATGCTCTATCTAAAAAGAACGCTATGGGACTTATGCAACTTACTGAAAAAACAGCTAAATGGGGCGCTGAAAGCATTAAAATGGAAAAATTTTCAACAGATGATCTTTATGACCCTGAAACAAATATAATGCTAGGGTGTTGGTATATAGGACAGCTTATGAAAGAGTTTAACAATAATATGGACCTGGTAATTGCCGCTTACAATGGTGGAAGCGGCAATGTAAAAGAATGGTTGAATGATAGAAATTATAGTAAATCAGGTTATTCTTTGGATAAAATACCTTTCACAGAAACAGAAAGATTTGTGAAAAGAGTAAAAAACTATTACTATGTTTACACAAAGCTATATAATAAAAACTAGAACATTTTTCTTTACTTAAATCTTTCGTCCAACTGCCAGAGCTATCGGCTTAAGTTCCTCCATCAGTTGCATAAATTTTGATGGTTTTAAGGACTGAGGACCGTCACACAAAGCACAGGTAGGATCTGAATGCACCTCTATCAGTAATCCATCAGCACCTGTAGCTATAGCTCCTTTTGAAAGAGCAGGTACATATTTCCATGAACCTGTAGCATGGCTCGGGTCAACAAGTATAGGAAGATGAGAAAGCTCCTTTACTACAGGGATTGCACTCATATCTATTGTATTTCTTGTTGTAGGTTCATAAGTTCGTATTCCTCTTTCACATAAAATAATATTATCATTACCGGAAGAAAGTATATATTCTGCTGCCATTAACCATTCTTCAATAGTTGCAGCTAAACCTCTTTTAAGAAGGATAGGTTTTTCGGTAGCACCCGCTTCTTGGAGAAGCTTAAAGTTTTGCATATTCCTTGCTCCAATTTGAATAATGTCGGTGTAGTATGAAACAAGCTCTACATCCCTTGTATCAACAACTTCGGTGGCTATTTTCATACCTGTTGCTTCTCTTGCAGTAGCAAGAATTTTCAATCCTTCTTCTTCAAGACCGTGGAAAGAGTAAGGTGAAGTACGAGGCTTAAAGGCTCCTCCTCTCAAGATTTTTGCACCGGCATCCTTTACTTTAAAAGCAGTATCCATATAGCTTTCCTCGCTTTCTATGGCACAGGGTCCGGCTATTACAATAATTTCTTCTCCTCCTATTTTCACATCTCCAACTTCTACCACTGTTGAGGTTTGTTTAAGCTCACGACTGGCCAACTTAAAGGGCTTCATAATGGGAACAAGACTTTCTACACCTGGCATTGATATAATAGATTGAGTGTTTAGGAGCCTCTTATCTCCTATGGCGCCTATAACAGTTTTTATTTCTCCATAAATAGGGTGAGTTTTAAAACCAAGTTCAACCAGCCTTGTTTCTATATTATTTATATCTTCTTTTGAAGCATTTTGGGACATTACTACTATCATTTTACTAACCTCCTCTTTAAAAATCAAAAACTCCCCGTCCTGTTAAGGGACGAGGAGTATGTATATTCCACGCGGTACCACCCAAATTGGCAAAGCCCACTCACTTAATGTACGGGATGTTTATCCGATACATCCTTTCTTTTAACGGTGAAAGCTCCGGTTTAGCCTACTCAATAAAAATTCAGCCAACAGCTCCTGGGAGAACTTCAATTACAATTCCTTACCGGACTTTCACCGTTTCCGGCTCGCTTTAAAGGTTACCTGCAATCTACTTTTCCCATTCATAGCATTTAGAGTATTAACTTTATGATACTATGATACTTATAATTTTGATTTATGATACCATAAATAGGGATATAGTGTCAAGAAAAAACGCACCCAAAATACACTACACTACTTGCACTTTGATTTGATTGTTGTTATAATATTTCTAATCTTGTGTTCAGAGTATTTCTGATATTAGAGAATATCGGCAATATCTGAAAAAGATTAGCTAGGAATATTTAGACTAGCCTAAAGTAGATAGTGCAATAGAATTAGAATTAAAAAAGATGGAATTAGATGAGAATGATGAAAATAGAAGAGAAGAGATGAGACGAGACATTTGTCATTTCTCATGTCTTCCTTTGTAAAAAGGGGGCATCAAAATGTTTTATCCGGATTTAATTATAGTAAGTAAACTTTAAAAGATTATAGTAATATTTCTGTGTCTTCAGATATGCATTCTGAACTGAAACTCCGGTATGGAGTTGATTCAAACAATGCTGTAAAAACATATGGAATAAAGGATGAAGGTAAAATAAGTGATTTTATCAAAACAGTATGGCAATTATAAGTTAAAGAAATGTAACTTTAAGAATTGGGGGAAAACAAATGTTAGCGGAAAAATCAATGTTGAAGGAAAGGCAGAAATTAATAGAGAAAAAAGGCAGATTTGGCATGTTCGGAGGTCAATATGTTGCTGAAACTCTTATGAATGCATTGATAGAACTTGAGCACGAGTATGAAAAACAAAAGAAAAACCCGGGATTTAAAGAGGAACTCGATTTATATCTTAAAGAATATGCAGGTCGCCCATCTCTTCTTTACTATGCTCAGAAAATGACCGAAGATTTAGGGGGAGCAAAGGTTTATCTAAAACGAGAAGATTTGAATCATACAGGTTCTCATAAAATAAATAATGTTTTGGGACAGGTGCTGTTGGCTAAGAAAATGGGAAAGAAACGAGTTATCGCTGAGACAGGAGCAGGACAGCATGGGGTAGCTACCGCAACTGCTGCAGCTTTGTTTGGTCTTGAATGTGAAATCTTCATGGGAGATGAAGACATTATAAGACAGGAACTTAATGTTTTTAGAATGAAGCTTTTAGGAGCAAAGGTTCATTCTGTTTCATCGGGTACTGGTACATTGAAAGATGCTACCAATGAAGCTATGCGCAATTGGGCGGTAAATATTGAAGATACTTTTTATGTAATAGGTTCAGTTGTAGGGCCTCATCCATATCCTACTATGGTACGAGATTTTCAAAGCATAATAGGTACTGAAGTGAAAGGACAGATACTAAAGAAGGAAGGAAAACTTCCTGATTATCTGGTAGCATGTGTAGGCGGTGGAAGCAATGCAATGGGGCTGTTTTATCCTTTTTCACAGGATAAAGATGTGCATATGATAGGTGTAGAAGCCGGCGGAGAAGGAATTGATACAGGAAAGCATGCTACGGCTATAACAAAGGGTGATGTAGGTGTGCTGCATGGAATGAAATCATATTTCCTCCAAGATGAAGATGGACAAATTAAACCGGTATATTCTATATCTGCAGGATTAGATTATCCCGGTGTAGGACCTGAACATGCCTATCTTTATTATTCAAACCGTGCACAATATACATCGGTAACTGACAGGGAGGCAGTGGAAGCCCTCCAGTACCTTACTAGGACCGAAGGAATATTACCTGCGCTGGAAAGTTCCCACGCAGTTGCTTATGTAATGAAGTTTGCACCAACTCTTTCCAAGGATAAAATAATAGTTGTTAATCTTTCAGGCAGGGGAGACAAGGATGTTTATTCTGTTGCCAGGTTTATGGGGGTGGATATAAATGGGTAGAATAGAGGATAAATTTGCAAAACTAAAAAGGGAAAACAAAAAAGCATTGATAGCATTTATTACTGCAGGGGATCCTAATTTAAAAACTACAGCTGAGCTTGTCATAGAAATGGAGAAAAAAGGTGTAGATATAATTGAACTGGGTATTCCATATTCAGACCCGGTAGCAGGAGGCCCTATTATACAACTGTCAAATGAAAGAGCACTGAAAAACAACATAAAAATTAAGGACATAATGGATATGGTAGGTGAGCTTAGAAAGACTGTTAATATACCACTCATATATCTGGTTTATTTTAACTGCATACTTAGGTATGGCCCTGAGAGTTTTTTTAATGACTGTTCTAAAAACGGTATAGATGCAATATTTGTACCGGATCTGCCCTATGAAGAAAAGGATGAAATCAGCTGTTTTGCAGAAAAAAGCAATGTGTATATGATAACGGTAGCGGCACCTACATCCAAAGAGAGACTCGGTAAAATAGCAATGGATGCTGAGGGCTTTTTATACTGTATTTCACCTTCCGGAGTAACCGGGACGAGAAACAAATTTGATGTAGAATTTGAAGAATTTCTTACCGATATTGAAAAACATACAAGTTTACCAAAGATTATGGAGTTTGGTATATCTAATAGGGAGCAAGTTGCCCATTTAAAACATTATGGTGATGGACTTATAATTGGTAGTGCAATAGTAAAGCATATAGAAGATAGCAAGCGCCCTGAAGAAGCTGTAAAAAGAGTAGGAGAATTTGTTGCTGAAATACGCGAGGAGTTATAGATAGGTAAAAACAATCATGTTTCATCATGCACTTTTTTGTGGTATTATTATACTATGGAAGGTGATGTGTGTGATGAATAACAAAACAAAAGTGCTTGTAATAGATGATGATGTAAATATCTGCGAACTTATAAGGCTTTATATGGAAAAGGAAGGATATGAGGTGCTTTCGGTCCATAATGGTAAGAAAGCTGTTGAAGCCTTTTCCATGTTTGCACCAAATATTGTAATACTTGATATTATGCTTCCGGGTGCAGATGGCTGGCAGGTTTGTCGTGAGATAAGGAAAATAAGCAATATCCCTATAATAATGCTTACTGCAAAGGGTGAAACCTTTGATAAAGTTTTGGGCCTTGAACTTGGGGCTGATGATTATATTGTAAAGCCTTTTGAACCTAAAGAACTGGTGGCTAGGATAAAAGCAGTTTTGAGGAGGTATGAGAGAAAAGATTTAGATACAAAAGAAGTTGTATATCCCAATCTTGTTATAAATAAGTCAAACTATACTGTAAAAGTAGCCGGAAAGGAATTGGAGTTACCGCCAAAAGAACTGGAGCTTTTATATTTTCTGGCATCAAATCCTAATAAAGTTTTTACCAGAGAAC